>JBBQJX010000047.1:0-9053 GCA_038326295.1 Sphingomonadales bacterium | reverse complement strand
ATATCTGCGCGAGACGGGGAGCGAGGGGATCGAGATGGTGATGTGGCTGATCATGCGCGGTGCGCTGGGGCCGCACGTGCGCGAACTGCACCGCCACTATCATGTGCCCGCGAGCAACACGGCCGTCGGCCATATCGTGCTGGAGCCGATTGCATGAGGATCGCTTTGGCGGGTGCGGGGGCGTTCGGGGAGAAGCATCTGGATGGGCTGAGCCGGATCGAGGGGGTGGAGATCGTCTCGGTCGTCTCGCGCCGCGCCGAGCAGGCGGCCGAGGTGGCAGCAAAATATGGCGCGCGGCATCATTCGACCGAGCTGGCGGATGCCCTGGCGCGCGATGACGTGGATGCGGTGATCCTGTGTACGCCCACCCAGATGCATGCCGCGCAGGCAATCCAATGCATGGACGCGGGCAAGCATGTGCAGGTGGAAATCCCGCTCGCGGACTCGCTGGCGGACGCGGAGGCGGTGCTGGCGAAGGCGCAGGAGACCGGGCTGACCTGCATGGTCGGCCACACTCGGCGGTTCAATCCGAGCCATCAATATGTGCACCGGCGGATCGTTGCGGGCGAGTTCGCGGTGCAGCAGATGGACGTGCAGACGTATTTCTTCCGCCGCCGGAACATGAACGCCAGGGGCGAGCCGCGCAGCTGGACCGATCATCTCCTGTGGCATCATGCGGCGCACACGGTCGATCTGTTCGCGTGGCAGGCGGGGCCGATCGTGGCGGCTAACGCGCTCGAGGGGCCGCGCCATCCCGAGTTGGGGATCGCCATGGACATGTCGATCCAGTTGAAGGCCGAGAGCGGCGCGATCTGCACGCTGTCGCTCAGCTTCAACAACGATGGACCGCTGGGCACCGTGTTCCGGTATATCGGGGACAGCGCCACCTACATAGCGCGCTACGACGATTTGATGACGGGCAGGGAGGAGCCAATCGACCTGAGCGGCGTCGCGGCTTCAAGCAACGGCATTGAGCTGCAGGACCGCGAGTTCGTGAGCGCAATCCGGGAATGCCGCGAACCCAATGCGAGCGTGGCGCAGGTACTCCCTTGCTACCGCGTGCTGGACGCGCTGGAACGGCAGCTCGCGCAGTGAAGACGCAGGTCGGCATCGTTGGCGCGGGGCCCGCCGGACTGATGCTCGGCCATTTGCTGCGCCACGCGGGGATCGACGCGGTGTGCGTCGAGCGGGCGAGCCGAGCGCATGTGGAAAAGCGCATTCGTGCGGGCGTGCTCGAGCGGACCACGACCGATCTGCTGCGGCGGCTCGGGATCGATGCGCGGCTGAACGCGGAAGGAATGCGGCACGACGGCTTCGCGCTCGCGGATGGGGAGCGGCTGATCGCGGTGGATGCGCTGGCGCTGACGGGCCATCATGTGACGGTTTACGGGCAGACCGAGATCACGCGCGACCTGATCGCCGCCGCGCCCCAACGCGGCCTGCCCTTAATCTGGGAGGCCGCCGACGCAACGCTCCACGATCTGACGTCCCCCACCCCCTCGATCGCCTGGGGCGACGGCCAGCGCCTCGAATGCGATTTCATCGCGGGCTGCGACGGGTTTCACGGGATCGCGCGCGCGGCGCTGCCCGATACCGTTCGCCGGACGTTCGAGCGCGCCTATCCGTTCGGCTGGCTCGGCATTCTGGCGGATGTGCCACCGTGCTGGCACGAGGTCATCTACGCCAATCACGATCGCGGTTTCGCGCTCGCCTCGATGCGTTCGCCGACACGGAGCCGCTATTACATCCAGGTGCCATTGGACGAGGACATTGCGCGCTGGCCCGACGAGCGGCTGTGGGACGAGCTCGGCGTGCGGCTGGGACCCGAGGCCGGAGGGGCCATCGTGCGCGGCCCGGCGATCGAGAAATCGATCGCGCCGCTACGCTCCTTCGTCTGTGAGCCGATGCAATATGGGCGCATGTTCCTTGCGGGCGATGCCGCGCACATCGTGCCACCCACCGGGGCGAAGGGGCTCAACCTCGCCTCGTCCGACGTAACCTACCTGTCGGACGCGCTGATCGCGCATTACGCGCGCGGCGACGAGGCGGGGCTGGCGGGCTATTCGGCGCGCGCGCTGGCGCGGGTATGGAAGGCGGAGCGGTTCAGCTGGGCGCTGACCAGGCTGATGCACCGCTTTCCCGAGGACGGCGCATTCGAACGGCGGATGCAGATCGCCGAGATGGACTATATCGCGAATTCCACCGCCGCGCAGACCGCGCTGGCGGAGAATTATGTGGGGTTGCCGCTGTGAGCCATGACGCTGCAGGCAAACGGATGCTCTGCGGGCGCGCCATCGCCCCCATCGGGCTGGGATGCATGTCGCTCTCGTGGGCGTATGGCACGCCGCCCACCGCCGAGGAGGGGGCGGTTCTGCTCAACCGCGCGCTCGATCTGGGCTACGAATATCTGGATACCGCGCGCATTTACGGGCTCGGCAAGAACGAGGCGTTGATCGGTGCGGCGATGAAGAGCCGACGGCACGAATATTTCGTCGCGTCCAAAACGGGCATCGTCATCGATGGCGAGCGTCGCGCGATCGATTGCAAGCCCGCCACGATCCACGCTGCCATCGAGGAGAGCCTTCGGCTACTGCAGACCGATCATATCGATCTCTATTACCTCCACCGGCGCGATTTCCAGACGCCAATCGAGGACTCGGTCGGGGCGCTTGCGGATGCCGTGCGCGCGGGCAAGATCGGCGGCATCGGGCTTTCCGAAATGTCCGCCGAGACGCTCCGCGCTGCGGCGGCGGTGCATCCGATTGCAGCGATGCAGAGCGAATATTCGCCGTGGTCGCGCAATCCCGAGATCGCGGTGCTCGAAGCGTGCCGCGAGCTCGGCACAGCCTTCGTCGCCTTCTCACCCACCGGGCGCGGCGCTCTTGCGGGCGCGGTCGATCCCGCGAGCCTGCCCGAGGGCGATCTGCGCCGCGACATGCCGCGCTTCAGTAACGTAAACTGGGCGCGCAATCAGGCGCTGATCGCCGAGTTTGGCACCATCGCAGCCGGGAACGGCATCACTCCCGCGCAGCTTTCGCTCGGCTGGGTGCTGTCGCGCGGACCCCATGTGTTTGCGATCCCCGGCACTGCGCGCATCGCGCATCTGCAGGAGAATATCGCGCGCCCCGACTGGCGGCCCGATGCCGCGACGGTCGAGCGCATCGACGCGCTGCTCACCCCCGACGCGATCGCGGGGGCACGCTATCCGGCGGGCGCACAGCGCGCGATCGACACCGAGGAGTTCGGCTGAGCGCCGCTCCGCCTCAGTCCTTCAACTGGCAGAAGGCGCACACCTTGTTGCCCAGCGGATCGAGCAGATAGGCACCGTAGGCGTTTCCCGGCGCGTTCGGCCGCTTGCCGGGCTGGCCCGCGTCCGTCCCGCCATGCGCCAGCCCGCCCGCGTGGAACGCGTCCACTGCGGCCGCGTCCGCAGCCGCGAAGCCGATCGTGCCGCCATTGGCCGCACTCGCAGCCGCGCCGTCGAGCGGCGTCATGACCAGCATCATGCCCCCTTTGCCGTCGCCGTATCCGATCGAGCGATCGTTGAACTGCCCCATGTTGCGAATGCCGAGCGGCGCGAGCGCGGCATCGTAGAAGGCGGTCGAAGCGGCAAGATCGTGCGCGCTGATGCAGCTGTGGGTGTACATCGTGGAGGTCCTCCTCTGGATTGCACAATCGCTTTGCCGTGCGGAAGCGGTTTGGGACAGCTCTAAAACACTACCACGCTGCGGATGCTCTCGCCCGAATGCATCAGGTCGAACCCCCGGTTGATGTCGTCCAGGCTCAGCACATGTGTGATCATCGGGTCGATCGCGATCTTGCCGTTCATGTACCAATCGACAATCTTGGGCACATCGGTCCGCCCGCGCGCGCCGCCGAAGGCCGAGCCCTTCCACACGCGTCCCGTGACCAGCTGGAACGGGCGCGTCGCGATTTCCTTGCCCGCTTCAGCGACGCCGATAACGATCGATTGCCCCCATCCCCGGTGGCAGGCTTCGAGCGCCTGGCGCATCACGGTGGTATTGCCGGTACAATCGAACGTGTAGTCCGCGCCGCCGCCGGTCAGCGCGACCAGATGCGGGACGATATCGCCGTCGATAGTCTGCGGGTTGACGAAGTGCGTCATGCCGAACCGGCGGCCCCATTCCTCCTTGGCCGGGTTGATGTCGACGCCGACGATCATGTCCGCGCCGACCATGCGCGCGCCCTGGATGACGTTCAGCCCGATGCCGCCCAGCCCGAAGACGATGACGTTCGCGCCCGGCTCCACTTTGGCGCTGTTGACCACCGCGCCCACGCCCGTGGTGACGCCGCAGCCGATATAGCAGGCGGACCGGAACGGCGCATCGGTCCGGATTTTTGCAACCGCGATCTCGGGGAGGACGATGAAGTTGCTGAACGTCGAGCAGCCCATGTAATGGAAGATGGTCTGGCCCTTGTACGAAAAGCGCGAGGTTCCATCGGGCATCACGCCTTTGCCCTGTGTGGTGCGAATCTGCGTGCACAGGTTGGTCTTGCCGCTGAGGCAGCTTTGGCACTGGCGGCATTCGGGCGTGTAAAGCGGGATCACATGATCGCCGGGGACCACACTGGTCACACCCGCGCCCACTTCGCGCACGATCCCCGCGCCCTCGTGGCCCAGGATCGAGGGGAACAGCCCCTCGCTGTCGAGCCCGTCGAGCGTGTACGCGTCCGTATGGCAGATGCCCGTCGCCATGATTTCGACCAGAACTTCGCCCGCGCGCGGTCCGTTGAGATCCACCTCCACGATCTCGAGCGGCCGTTTGGCCTCGAAAGCCACCGCTGCCCGCGTCTTCATCCGGCGTCCCTCCCCGGCGCGGTGCACGCCTGCGGCGTCTGTGCCCCGGTTGTCCGCCTGCGATCAAGCCGCTCTCGCCCGCGCGTTGGCCGGCGCGCGGCGTTGCCGTTACCACCGCGCCTTGTTTCCCGGAGGACTTCGCTACGCACGGTTGCCGCGCACGCCGGTCCGGCTACAGTCCAGCTTGGTGGGCGCCGACCGCGTTCGCTGCGGCCTCGATTGCACGAAGCAGCGGTTCCCGCCATGGAGCGCGGCGGGATCGGTCCGCCAAGGTGAAACCATGCTGCTGTTCCGCGGAAAAGAAGCGAATGCCCGCTCGTTCGTCAAGGCGCTCAGCTGGCGCACACTGGGCAGCATCGACACATTCGTGCTGAGCTATTTCTTCTCGGGCAACGCGTCGATTGCGGGCAAGATCGCGGGCACCGAGGTGATCACCAAAATTCTGCTCTACTTCTTTCACGAGCGGGTCTGGGCGCAGATCGGCTGGGGCTTCCGTCGGCGCGAGGAGCCAGCCTCCGTAGCAGAGATCAGCCCAGCCGGTCCCGGTGCCAGCGAAGATGAGCCTCGATAAAGCTGCTCACGAAATAATAGCCGTGGTCATAGGCCTCGCGCCGGTTGAGCGTCAGGGGGATGCCCGCGTTTGCGCAGGCCGCCTCGAGCAGGTCAGGGCGTAGCTGGCCTTCCAGCCACGGATCGGCCTCGCCCTGCTCGACCAGCAGTTCGTCCACGCGCGCGCCGCCCTCGATCAGCGCCACCGCGTCGTGCTTGCGCCATGTGGCGCGATCCGGTCCTAGATACTCGCCGAACGCCTTCGCCCCCCACGGCACCTGCGAAGGCGCGCAGATCGGCGCGAACGCACTGACGCTGCGGAAATGGCCCGGATGCTTGAGCGCCAGCGTCAGCGCGCCGTGCCCGCCCATCGAATGACCGCTAATCGATTGCCGCGCCATGTCCGCGCGCGCGAACTGGGTGGCGATCAGCGCGGGCAGTTCTTCCATCACATAGGTCTGCATCCGGTAGTTCGCCGCCCAGGGGTCTTGCGTCGCATCCAGATAGAAGCCCGCCCCCAGTCCGAAATCGTAGGATTGATCCGCATCGTCGGGCACATCCTCGCCGCGCGGCGACGTGTCGGGCATCACCAGCATCAGGCCGAGTTCGGACGCGGCACGCTGCGCGCCCGCCTTCATCGTGAAATTCTCCTCGGTGCAGGTCAACCCTGCGAGGAACCAGAGGACGGGCACTGGGCCGGCTTCGGCGTGGGGCGGGGTGTAGACCGCATGGCGCATCGCGGTGCCGGTGACGGCGGACGGGTGGCGGTGGAACGTCTGCCAGCCGCCGAAGCAGCGATGCGTGGCCAGCGTTTCCACACTGCTTTGAGGGTTGTGATCGGTCATGCGCGCCTCCTGCGGCTACTCGCTTAGGCCGGAGTGCAGCGCCTATGCAAAACGGCACCTGCGTCAAGTAGTCATCTCGTGTAATCAAAGTGTAGTAAAGTCAAAGCGCCGCACCCGGTATGATGCCTAAGTAATCCGCACTTGCGGCCCCATATAGGCAATCGGCCGGGGTATTCTCCGGCCGCACAACACATATGCAAGGAATCTACCATGGCCGATGCCACCCACGATATCGTCGATACCGCCGTCGCCGCAGGTTCGTTCAAGACTCTCGTCGCCGCCGTCACCGCTGCTGGCCTCGTCGATACGCTGAAGGGCGCGGGTCCGTTCACCGTGTTCGCGCCTTCGGACGATGCGTTCGCGAAGCTGCCCGCCGGCACGGTCGAGGAACTGGTGAAGCCCGAGAGCAAGGCCAAGCTGACCGCGATCCTGATGCTCCACGTCGTCCCCGGCAAGGTGATGGCGGCCGACATCACGGGCCCGATGACGCCGGCTTCGGCGGGCGGAGAGCATCTCCACATCGCGACCGATCACGGCGTGACGGTGAACGGCGCGAAGGTGACGACCGCCGACATCGCGTGCACCAACGGCGTGATCCACGTGATCGACACCGTGCTGCTGCCCAAGGCGTAAACCGGCAAGGGGCGGCCGTTCGCTGCCGCCCCTGTTCGCAGCCGTCCCTCTGGGCTAGGCCCCGCTGCAACGCAGCGCAGGAACCCGTGCCCATGGATGTGAGCAAAATCCCGACCGGGCGCAAGCCGCCGCAGGACGTGAACGTCATCGTCGAAATCCCGATGGGCGGCGAGCCGGTCAAATATGAGCTGGACAAGGAAAGCGGCGCGCTGTTCGTCGATCGCTTCCTCCACACGAGCATGTTCTACCCCGGCAATTATGGCTTCGTCCCCCACACGCTCGCGCTCGACGGCGATCCGATCGACGTGCTGATCGTCGGCAACACGCCGCTCGTGCCGGGCGCTGTAGTTCGCGCGCGCCCGATCGGCGCGTTGATGATGAAGGACGAGGCGGGCGGCGACGAGAAGATCATCGCGGTGCCCGTCGATGCGCTCAGCCCGTACTATGCGGGCATCCGGACCTACCAGCAGTTGCCACCGCTGCAGACCGAGCAGATCGCGCACTTCTTTCAGCACTATAAGGATCTGGAAAAGGGCAAATGGGTCACAATCGCCGAATGGGTCGGCCCCGACGAAGCCGAGCGGATGATCTTGGAGGCGATCGAGCGGGGGCGGGCGGAATAGGTCGACCCGTCGGCGAGGTAGAGGATTTGAGCGCGGCAATCGTCTGCCAGCGGCCTTTGCACCTCGGCTAATCGGTGCCCGCGCAGGGTGGGTCGAGGCACCGGCCTTCCCTGTCCGGCGTGCGGCGGGGCTGCGAAGTTCACGGTACACTAGCGCAACGGGGAAATGGCGCCGGGCGGCGATTCGGGTGTGGCGTGGAGGGAGGCGGGCGGGAGATGACGGCCCAGGATCGCGAGGGTGATCCTACAATACAATGGCGCGGTTAACGGTGGAGCCATCGGGGCGCGATCAAGCCCGGCGCATCGCTCGCGCGAGTCTTAAGGGTCTGCGCCTTCCCGTCGCGGGGGGCAGGGAGCACGCTTTCAATCGAGGTGGATCGGGCGCTAGGGGAAGTTTACGCGTTGCGGCGGCAGCACGCGAGCGCGTTCGACCCGGCGGCCGTCGGCGGCGAGTACCTCGAAGCGCCAGCCTGCCGGATGGACCACGCTTTCGCCTGCTTCGGGCACGCGGTCCGCGAGCGCGACGATCAGTCCGCCCAGCGTATCGACATCCTCGTCGACATCATCCCCCCCCAGCGGCGCGCCAACGGCGGTTTCGAGCTCGGCCAGATCCACGCGCGCGTCCACATCCCAACCGCCTTCGATCGCCTCGATCATCGGCACGGTTTCCTCGTCATGCTCGTCCTCGATATCGCCGACAATCTGTTCGACGAGATCCTCGATGGTAACGAGCCCGTCGGTGCCGCCGAACTCGTCGACCACGATGCCCATATGGGTGCGCGCCTGGCGCATCCGCGCAAGCAGATCGAGGACGCGCATCGAAGTGGGGACATAGAGCACGTCGCGGAGCAACGTCTGCGGTTCGGGCGCTTCGTGCGCGGCGAGTTTGGCGTACACGTCCTTCACATGGATCATGCCAATTACGTCGTCGAGGCTGTCGCGGAACACGGGCAGGCGGCTGTGCCCGGCTTCAGCGAAGGCGGCGACGAGATCGGGGAAGGATCGCGCGACATCGAAGGCGATGATATCCGCGCGCGGTACGGCCGCATCCGCGACGCGCCGGTCCGAAAGATCGAGCAGGTTGGTGAGCATCTGCCGCTCGGCATGGCTCAGATCGTTGGCCGCAGGTTGGTCGGCGGCGTGCTCCTCGATCGCGTCCTCAATCTCCTCGCGCAGCGTGGGCGGCGGAGCGGCACCGAGGAGTTGTTTGATGCCGCGCCAGAGGCTCGGGGCGGCATCGGGACTTCGGGAGGGTTCGGGCATGGGTGTCCAACGCTCACGCGTAAGGGTCGGGAGCCCCCAAACGCGCCAGGGCTTCGCGTTCGAGCGCTTCCATTGCGGAAGCCTCCCCATCGCCGGCGTGATCATGCCCTAGCAGATGGAGCACGCCGTGGACAATCAGATGCTGCGTGTGCTGTTCCAGACTTATGCGGCGCTTGTCTGCGGCGGTGGCGGTGGTTTCGAGTGCGATCGCGATATCGCCGCCGGGAGGCATTTGCGGGCCGGCGGGGAAGGAGAGGATGTCGGTCGGCTGATCCTTGTGGCGAAATTCGAGGTTGAGGCGGTGCAGTTCGGCATCGTCGGT
>JBBQJX010000046.1:0-9073 GCA_038326295.1 Sphingomonadales bacterium | reverse complement strand
AAGCGCGAACTTGATCACCGCCTCCCAGATCGCGACGACGCTGAAGGCTATACTGTTTCGATCGTCGTCGATGATCCTCGCCGTCCACTCGGGAAGTCGTGTGGGTTCGGCCTTGGCCCAGAGCGCGATGTGGGTGTCCAGCAGATATCTCACGCCTTATCCGGAAACAGCGGGCCATCGTAGAAGTCCGCTTCCAGCTGTCGCTGATCTTCCTGCGTCCATTGGCTCTCGTCCCAGACGTAGCCCATCCCTTCCAGCCCGCCCAGCCGACTCGTCTTCGGCGCAATCACGGCATCGACCCGGACGAGCTTTGCAACCGGGCGGCCCGCGCGCGCGATGATCACCTCGCCACCCGCCTCGACATCGGCAACCAGACGCGAAAGCTGCGTCTTGGCCTCGTGAATGTTCAGCGTTGCCATGATCCGTTCCTCGAACCGTCCACTGGGTCCACCCACTTAGTCCACCCCGTCCCCACCCGCAACCGCGCCACCGCTTGCACCCCCCCGCCACCCCGGCTATCCCGCGCCGCAGCACTCCGGCCCGCTGCCGGACCCCCGCCCCGGCCCGCGATGGCCACCCGATCGAGGCCGCCTTGGACGTCCACGCCTTCGTCTTCTATCTGCTGGCAACGATCGTGTGCGGCTCGGGCGCGGCGGTGATCCTTGCGCGCAATCCGGTCCACAGCGTGCTGTGGCTGATCGTTGCCTTCTTCAATGCGGCGGGCCTGTTCCTGCTGCTCGGCGCGGAATTCCTAGCGATGATCCTCGTGATCGTCTATGTGGGCGCAGTCGCGGTGCTGTTCCTGTTCGTCGTCATGATGCTCGATATCGATTTCGCGTCGCTGCGCTCGGGCATGGCGAAGTATCTGCCGTTCGGCCTGCTGATCGCGGGCGCGATCGCGATCGAGTTCTTCCTGTCGGTTGGCGTGTCGAGCGGCTGGACCTTCTCGCCCGCCACCGCCGCGATGCGCACGCTGCCCATCCTCGGCGGCGCGCCGACCAACACGCAGGCGCTGGGCGCGCTAATCTATACGAAGTACGCGTTCGTCTTCCTTGGCGCGGGCCTTGTGCTGCTCGTCGCGCTGATCGGCGCGATCGTGCTGACCCACCGCCAGCGCACCGGCGTGCGCCGACAGGATCCCGCCAACCAGGGCGCACGCACCCCCGCCAACGCCATCGATGTGGTGCGCGTCACCACCGGCGCGGGTGTCGAACTATGACGATCGGGCTCGAACATTATCTCACCGTCGGCGCGATCCTCTTCGTGCTCGGCGTCAGCGGCATCATGCTCAACCGCAAGAACATCATCGTCATCCTGATGTCGATCGAGATGATCCTGCTCGGCGTCAACATCAATCTCGTGGCCTTTTCCGCCTTCCTGCACGATCTGACCGGCCAGGTGCTCGCCATGTTCGTGCTCACCGTCGCGGCGGCGGAGGCGGCGATCGGGCTGGCGATCCTCGTGCTCTATTTCCGCAATCGCGGCACGATCGCGGTCGATGATGTCAACCAGATGAAGGGCTGACGCGGTGCTTCCCGTCATCCTGCTCGCCCCGCTGGTGGCCGCGATCGTCGCGGGCTTCGGCCGCGACGCGCTCGGCCCCACGCTCGCCAAAAGCATCACCACGCTCACCGTCATGGCGTGCGCGGTGCTGAGCTGGGTCCTGTTCCTGCAGCAGATCGATGCGCCCGTCACGCAGACCGTCCACCTGATGGACTGGTTCACTAGCGGCGATCTCGCGGTCGCGTGGAGCATCCATTTCGATACGCTCGTCGCGGTCATGCTCGTCGTTGTCACCAGCGTCGCCGCAGTCGTCCACCTGTATAGTTGGGGCTATATGGCGGAGGACCCCGATCAGCCCCGCTTCTTCGCCTACCTCAGCCTGTTCACCTTCGCGATGCTCGCGCTCGTCACTGCTGACAATCTCGTGCAGCTGTTCTTCGGCTGGGAGGGGGTGGGCCTCGCGTCGTACCTCCTGATCGGCTTCTGGTACCACAAGCCGTCCGCCAACGCGGCGGCGATCAAGGCGTTCGTCGTCAACCGGGTGGGCGATTTCGGCTTCGCGCTCGGCATTTTCGGCGCGTACCTGCTGTTCGGCACCGTCCAGATCGGCCCCATCCTCGCGCACGCCGCGCAGATGCACGGCACAACGATCGATTTCCTCGGCACGCCGGTCGATGCGCTCACCTGCATCTGCCTGCTGCTGTTTCTGGGCGCATGCGGAAAATCCGCACAGATCGGGCTGCACACCTGGCTTCCCGATGCCATGGAAGGCCCCACGCCGGTCTCCGCGCTGATCCACGCCGCCACCATGGTCACCGCGGGCGTCTTCCTCGTGTGCCGCATGTCGCCGCTGTTCGAAGCCGCACCCCACGCGCTCACCGTGGTCACCTATGTGGGGGCCGCCACCGCGCTCTTTGCCGCCACCGTCGGCACCGTGCAGACCGATATCAAGCGCGTCATCGCCTACAGCACCTGCAGTCAACTCGGCTACATGTTCTTCGCCGCCGGCGTCTCGGCCTATGGCGCGGCGATGTTCCACCTGTTCACGCACGCCTTCTTCAAGGCGCTGCTGTTTCTGGGCGCAGGCAGCGTGATCCACGCGATGCACCACGAACAGGACATGAAGTTCTACGGCGGCCTGCGCAAAGCCATCCCGTTCACCTTCGTGGTCATGCTGATCGGCACGCTCGCGATCACCGGCGTCATTCCGTTCGCGGGCTATTTCAGCAAGGACGCCACACTCGAAGCCGCCTTCGCG
This sequence comes from Sphingomonadales bacterium, assembly GCA_038326295.1. GTDB lineage: Bacteria > Pseudomonadota > Alphaproteobacteria > Sphingomonadales > Sphingomonadaceae > JAVVHE01. The sequence goes on along the minus strand of JBBQJX010000046.1, from coordinate 6,312 downwards.
CGCGGCACCGAGGCGGGCTATGTCGCCTTCGTCTGCGGTTCGCTCGCGGCCCTGCTCACCAGCTTCTACTCGTGGCGGCTGATCCTGCTCACCTTCGCGGGCAAGCCGCGCTGGGCGGGTTCGCCCAACATTGCCCACGCGCACGGCGATCACGGCACCCCCGCGCACGCCGCCGCCGCCGAGGGCACGACCGATAGCGCGCACGCCACCGCCGATACGCACGCAATGCCCGAGGGCACCGGCGGTTACGTGCCCCACGAAAGCCCGCCCTCAATGCTGATCCCGCTCGGCATCCTGGCGCTCGGCGCGGTGTTCGCGGGGTGGCTGGGCCACACGCTCTTCACCGATCCCGAACGCGCCGCCGCCTTCTGGAACGGGGCCATCGCGTTCACCCCCGCACGCTACGCCGCGATCGAGGCGGTGCCCGCGTGGGTCTCGGCAGTGCCCACCAACGCGTGGGTGCTCGGCTTGCTCATCGCGCTCAACTCCTATGTCTGGAACCCGGACATTCCCGCCAGCTTCGCGCGCACCTGGCGCGGCCTGTACCGGTTCCTCGTCCACAAATGGTATTTCGACGAACTTTACGACACCATCCTCGTCAAACCCGCCTTCGCCATCGGCCGCCTCTTCTGGCGCGGGGACAAGCAGGCGATCGATGCGGCAGGCGCGGACGGCATGGCGCGCCTCGTCACCGGCGCGAGCGGCGCGGCCCGCGCGCTGCAATCGGGCTATCTCTACACCTATGCGCTCGTCATGCTCGTCGGCGTCGCGGCGGCCGCCTCGTGGCTGATGTTCCGGAGCGCGTGATGCTCTCCTTCATGATCCTCTTCCCGACGCTCGCGGCGGCGGGGCTCCTGCTCGCCCCCGGCGGCGAGGAAACGCGCGCGCGCATCGCGCGCTACACCGCGCTCGGGGTGACAACGATCCTGCTCGGCTTGGGGCTGGCGCTATGGGCGGGCTTCGATCCCGCGAACGGCGGCTTCCAGTTCGCCCGGAACGCGCCGCTCTTCGCGCCCTATTTCAGCTGGTCGGTCGGCATCGATGGCATCAGCCTCGTCCTGATCGCGCTCACCGTCTTCCTGATGCCGATCTGCATCCTCGCCTCGTGGCAGAGCGTCACCAAACGCGTCCCCGAATATATGGCGGCGTTCCTGTTCATGGACTCGCTGATGATCGGCACGTTCGCCGCAACCGATCTGTTCCTTTTCTACGTCTTCTTCGAAGGCGGCCTCATTCCGATGTTCCTCATCATCGGCATCTGGGGCGGCGCCCGGCGCATCTACGCAAGTTACAAATTCTTCCTCTACACGCTGCTCGGCTCGGTTCTGATGCTGCTCGCCATGCTGTACATGGTGCACGAAGCGGGAACCACGTCTATCCCGATCCTCCTCACGCACAACTTCACGCCGCAAGCGCAGACCTGGCTCTTCCTCGCCTTCTTCGCCAGCTTCGCGGTCAAGATGCCGATGTGGCCCGTCCACACCTGGCTCCCCGACGCGCATGTCGAAGCCCCGACCGCAGGCTCGGTCATCCTCGCAGGCGTGCTGCTCAAGCTCGGCGGCTACGGCTTCCTCCGGTTCTCGCTGCCGATGTTTCCCAACGCCAGCGTCGATCTGGTGTGGCTGGTGTGGGCGCTGTCGATGGTCGCGGTGGTCTACACCTCGCTCGTCGCACTCGTGCAGACCGATATGAAAAAGCTCATCGCCTACAGTTCGGTCGCGCACATGGCATTCGTCACCGCCGGGCTGTTCGCGCTCAACCGCCAGGGAATCGAGGGCGGCGTGGTCATGATGCTCAGCCACGGCCTGATCTCGGGCGCGCTCTTCCTGTGCGTCGGCGTCGTCTACGATCGGCTGCACACGCGCGAGATCGATCGTTATGGCGGCCTCGCCAACATCATGCCCCGCTACGCGCTGTTCTTCCTCCTCTTCACGCTCGGCTCGGTCGGCCTGCCCGGCACCAGCGGCTTTGTCGCCGAGTTCCTCAGCCTCAACGGTGCCTTCCGCGCCTCGACCTGGCTCGCGCTCATCATGACCACCGGCCTCATCACCGGCGCCGCCTACATGCTGTATCTGTACCGCCGCGTGATCTTCGGCACGCTCACCAAGCCCGATTTGAAGGGCCTGCTCGATCTCAGCCCGCGCGAATATGCCATCCTCGCCCCCATCGCCGCGCTCGTGCTGTGGATGGGCATCGCGCCCAACATCTTCATCGATCCCATCCGCGCGCCGGTCGGCCGGGTCCTCGCGCGCCTCGATGCCGCGCGCCCGCCCGTCACCGCCATCGCCCACCTCGCGCCCGCAAAGGTCGGCAAATGACCGATCTCGCCCAAAGCCTCCACCTCGCCGCGCCCGAGGAGCTACTGTCGCTCGCCGCGATGCTGCTCCTCATGATCGGCGTCTTCCGGGGAGACCGCAGCTATACCGCGCTCACCTGGCTCTCGGTCGGCTTCTACGCGGTCGCGGGCGCGCTCGTGCTGCTGCCCGGATCGCAGGGCGCGGCCTTTTCCGGCCTCATCGTCGCGGACAACTTCTCCGCCTTCTTCAAGGTCCTGATCGCGGCCGCCGCCAGCATCGCCGCCCTTCTCGCGCTCCCCTATCTCAAGCGCTCGCGCACCGCGCGCTTCGAATATCCCGTCATCCTCATGCTGTGCGTCACCGGCCTGTTCATCATGGTCTCGGCGAGCAACCTCATCACGCTCTACCTCGGCCTCGAACTCGCCGCGCTCGCGCAATATGTGCTTGCCGCCTTCCACAGGAACGAAACCCGCTCGTCCGAAGCGGGCCTCAAATATTTCGTGCTGGGCTCGCTCTCGTCGGGCATCCTCCTTTACGGCATCAGCCTCGTCTACGGCTTCGCGGGCTCCACCAGCTTCGCCGCGCTTCACACCCTCCTCGCGCACGGCCTCGCCATCGGCCCGCTGATCGGCCTCGTCCTCGTCATGGTCGGCCTCGCCTTCAAGATCGCCGCCGTCCCCTTCCACATGTGGACCCCCGACGTGTACGAGGGCGCACCCACCTCCGTCGCCGCCTTCTTCGCGTCCGCGCCCAAGGTCGCCGCGATGGGCCTGCTGGTGCGCGTATCCACCGTGGCGTTCGGCGGCGCGACCGATAGCTGGCGGCAGATCGTCGCGTTCATGGCGGTGGCGTCGATGTTTCTGGGCGCGGTCGGCGCAATCGGCCAGTCGAACATCAAGCGGCTGCTCGCCTACAGCTCGATCAACAATGTCGGCTTCGCGCTGATCGGCCTCGCGTGCGGCACGCAGGCGGGCATCGCCAGCGTGCTCTTCTACATGGCGGTCTACATCGCGATGACGCTGGGCGCGTTCCTGTGCGTCCTCGATCTGCGCGACCTCGACGGGCAGCCGCTCGAGAAGATCAGCGATCTGGCCGGACTCTACCGCGCCCGCCCCGGCCTCGCCGCCGCGCTCGCAATCTTCATGTTCAGCCTCGCGGGCATCCCGCCGCTGCTCGGCTTCTGGCCCAAGTTCAGCGTCTTCCAGGCCGCCGTCGATACCAGCCTGTTCCCGCTCGCGGTGCTCGGCGTGCTCGCCTCGGTGATCGGCGCCTACTATTACCTGCGCGTCATCAAGACGATCTACTTCGACGATCCCGCCGCCGTCGTCGCCCCGCGCCTGTCGCTGGTGAACGGCGCGATGATGGCGGGCGCGGCGGTGTTTTGCTCGCCGATCGGGATGCTTGCGATCACGCCGATTGTGGGTGCGGCGCAGGCGGCGGCGGCGTCGCTGTTCTAGGTAGATCTGTGAAGTGGACGAGCGGCAAGCAGCCCACTTGCGGTCAATCGGATCACGGCGGATTGTCGATTGATGAAATCACTTTTGCCAATCTTGTTCCTGGCTTCCGCAACCGCGTCTGCCGCTGACCATCCACGGACCTACCTCCTCTCCGTCGTCGGATTGCCCGTAAAGGATACCCAGCCGGTCAAGGCGTTTTCGATGGAGACCTGGGGTGTTGAATTCATCTCAGTATGCCGCATACCCGGAGGATGGCGGATCAAAGCGGGTGGCAGCGCCACGCCGAATGGGGAGCTGTCCGGCTCCGGTAGCCAAGGCGCTACATGGTTTACTCAAAGTAATCCGGGAGAATTGCGCGCATTCGTTCTGCTGAGGCTGTATGCTCCCATTCAACAGGCGGACATTCGGACCTCTGGCGGCGCTGGCGTTGTTCCTGCGACGTTCAAAGGGTATGCGACATTGGAAACCGACGACGGTGAACGACGTGCCCCGCTAACATTCCGAAACGTGAAGCTGACCCCGGCGTCGACATGCCCTGGAAGTTAGCAAGCGCCCGCTAGCAATCAACGTCGGACTTTTGCGCTACTATGAATTCTCAACCCAGCTCGCACGCTCCGGGGCATCCGATCGAATTCGCCACTCTGCCCTCCAGCAGCGACTGGCTCCTAACCAACGCCGCCGATCACCCCGATCAAACCTGGGTCCGCGCCGACACCCAGACCGCGGGCCACGGCCGCCACGGCCGCGCCTGGCAGTCACCCCCCGGCAACCTCCACTCCTCCACCCTCATCCGACCCCAGCCGAACGAAGGCCCGCCCCAGCAACTTAGCTTCGTCGCCGCGCTCGCGCTCGCCGAAGCCATGACCCCCTGGGTCGGCCGCCAGCGGCTCAGCCTCAAATGGCCCAACGATCTCCTGCTCGGCGGCGGCAAGCTCGCGGGCATCCTGCTCCAGTCCACCCCCGGCGCGCTCGTCATCGGCTTTGGCGTCAACATCACGCACGCGCCCGCAGGCCTCGAACAGCGCGTCGCAGCACTCGCTAACGCCACCGCCGATCCGCCCACCCCCGCCGTCCTGCTAACCGAACTCCGCCGCACCTTCGCCGCCCAGCGCAGCCGCTGGCGCACGCAAGGCTTCGCCCCCATCCGCACCGCGTGGCTCGCGCGCGCCACGCCGGTCGGCTGGCGCACCACGGTCCGCCAGGGCGATCGCACGCTCACCGGCACCTTCGCCGGCCTCGCGCCGGATGGCGCGATGCTGCTGCAACGCGATGGCCGCATCGACCATATTCACGCGGGCGAAGTCTTCGGCCTCTGATCCCTCCTCTCCCGCAACGCGGGGGAGGTGCCCGCAGGGCGGAGGGGGTTTCGCCGCCCGGCTCCCCCTCCGGCGCGTGCCGCGCCACCTCCCCCGCAAGCGGGAGAGGAGAAAAACTTCCGCCCACCGCCCAAACCCCCTAAGCCCCGCCCATGCTTCTCGCCATCGATGTCGGCAACACCAACCTCGTCTTCGCGCTCAGCGAGGGCGATGCCATCCTCCACCGCTGGCGGATCAACACCAATGCGCGCCGCACCGCCGACGAATATGTGGTCTGGCTGAATCAGCTCCTCATGCTCGAAGGCGTCGATCGCACGCGCATCACCGCCGCGATCATCGCCTCGGTTGTTCCCGCCGCGATGTTCGAACTCACGCTGCTCTGCCGCGCCTTCTTCCACGTCGAGCCGCAGATCGTCGGCGCGCCCGGCCTCGATCTCGGCATCCGCATCGATTACCCGAACCCCGCCGAGGTCGGCGCCGATCGGCTCGTCAACGCCATCGCCGCGCACGCGGTCGCCCCGGGTCCGCTCATCGTCGTCGATTTCGGTACCGCCACCACCTTCGATGTCGTCGGTGCGGACGGCGCCTATCTCGGCGGCGTGATCGCGCCGGGCATCAACCTGTCGATGGAGGCGCTGTTCAACGCCGCCGCGCGTTTGCCACGCATCGCGGTCGAACAGCCGCAGGCAAACGAGGGCGTCATCGGCCACTCCACCGTCCACGCGATGCGCTCGGGCGTGTTCTGGGGCTATATCGGCTTGATTGAAGGTTTGGTGCGGCGCATTACATCAGAACTCGGCGGGCCCGTGACGGTGATCGCCACCGGGGGCCTCGCGGCGCTGTTCGAGCGCCATTCTCAGGAAATTCAACGGGTCGAACCCGATCTTACCATCCGCGGACTGATCCGCATCCACCAACTGAATATGGACACTGATGACACCAGGAAATGAACTGATCTTCCTGCCGCTTGGCGGCTCCGGCGAGATCGGAATGAACGTCAACCTCTACGGCTGCGACGGCAAATGGCTGATGGTCGATCTCGGCATGACGTTTGCCAACGAGACCACGCCCGGCATCGATCTCATCCTGCCCGATCTCACCTTCATCGAGGATCGCCGCAAGGATCTTGTCGGCATCGTCATCACGCACGGGCACGAGGATCATATCGGCGCGATCCCGTATCTCGCCGCCGATCTCGGCGTGCCGATCTACGCCTCGCCCTTCACCGCCGGGCTGATCCGC
>JBBQJX010000045.1:0-9173 GCA_038326295.1 Sphingomonadales bacterium | reverse complement strand
CAGCGCGCCGCGCGCGAGTTCGGCTTAAGTGGGGGAATAGAACTGGGCGATTTCGATCATGGGCGGCTTTTAGCCGAGCGTACGGCGTGCGCACAGCCTTGCGCGCCGGGGCGTCTCAGGCATTCGCGATCATCCAGTCCTCGCAGCGCAGGCCGGGGACGCGCGCGAACTCGCGTAGATTGCCCGTGACTACAATCAGCCCCCGGCTGCGCGCGTGTCCGGCGATCAGCAGATCGTAATTGCCGATAGTGCGGCCGGTCCGCGCGAGTTCCCAGCGGATTTCGGCGGCGTGGGCCGCAGCGGAGGCTTCGAAATCCAGCAGCGCAATGCGGGCGGCGAACGCCTCGACCTCGCGCCTGCCCTGTTCGGGGCGGCCGGACTTCTCCGCTCCGAACAGCAGCTCGGTCAGCACGATCGTCGAGATGGCGAGCGTTTGCGCCGTGGCATTGAACCGCGCGCGAAGTCCGGCGGGTCGATCGCGCAGCAGCCGGATGCAAAGATTGGTATCGAGCAGATAGCGCAGCGTCAAAGCCAGTCGCGCTCCTGCGGGGGTTCCTGCGCGCGTTCCCCCAGATCGAAGCCCGGCGCGGCAAAGAAATCGTCCCACGAAGCCCCGGTGGGGGCGATGATGCGACGATCCCCATCGCAGATCACGGTTACGTCGCGCACCTCGGGAGGAAAGGCGACGTCCTTGGGCAGGCGCACCGCCTGGCTGCGGTTGGACTGGAAAAGGCGGGTGGTTGCCATGCGGGCGAGTGTAAGGGCGGGGCGGGATATGTCAACGGGATATCCCACATTGGCTCACGCCGCCGTCCCCCCCACCGTAAGCCCCTCGATCAGCATGGTGGGCTGCCCCACGCCCGCAGGCACGCCCTGGCCGCCCTTGCCGCAGACGCCCACACCCTCGTCGAGTTCGAGATCGTTGCCGATGGCGCGCACGCGGGTGAGCACGTCGGGGCCGTTGCCGATCAGCGTCGCGCCCTTGATGGGGCGGCCGAGGCGGCCGTTCTCGATCATGTAGGCCTCGGTGCAGCTGAAGACGAACTTGCCCGAGGTGATGTCCACCTGACCGCCGCCGAACGATTTGGCGTACACCCCATGCTTCACGCCACGCAGGATTTCGCCGGGGTCCTCGTTGCCGCCCAGGGCAAAGGTGTTGGTCATGCGCGGCATCGGCGCGTGCGCGAAGCTCTCGCGGCGGCCGTTGCCGGTCGGCGCCATGCCCATCAGGCGGGCATTCATGCGGTCTTGCATGTAGCCCTTCAGGATGCCGTCCTCGATTAGCACGGTGCGGCTGGTCGGGGTGCCCTCGTCGTCGATGGTGAGGCTGCCACGGCGATCGTGGATGCTGCCATCGTCGACCACGGTGACGCCCGGCGCGGCGACGCGTTCGCCAAGGCGGCCTGCGAAAGCCGACGTGCCCTTGCGGTTGAAATCGCCCTCCAGCCCGTGGCCGATCGCCTCATGCAGCAGGATACCGGGCCAGCCCGGGCCGAGCACCACGGTCATCTCGCCTGCAGGAGCGGCGACCGCATCGAGGTTCACCAGCGCCTGCGCGAGTGCCACATCGATCGCGCGGTTCCAGGTGGCGGGATCGAACAGCTGGTCATACAGATAGCGGCCGCCCAAGCCGTGATAGCCGGTCTCGCGCCGCTCACCCGATTTGGCGACGATCTGGACGTTCAGGCGCACCAGCGGGCGCACATCGCGCGCAACGAAGCCGCCCGCGCGCAGGATCTCCACATGGCTGTGCGAGCCGGTGAGCGTGACCGAGACCTGCGCCACGCGCGGATCGCGCGCGCGCGCGGCGGCATCGATCTCGGCCATCAGCGCGACCTTGCGCGCGAACGGGATGGCGCCCAGCGGATCGGCATCGGTGTAGAGGCGCTGGTTGGTGCGCGCGGGCGGTCCTGCGACCTCGCCGCCGTGGCCGGAACGCACCAGCTTGACCGTCTCGGCCGCGCGCCGGATCGCGGCCTCGCCGATCTCGTTCGCATGCGCGAAGCCGGTGGTTTCGCCCGCCACACCACGCAGGCCGAAGCCTTGGCTCGTATCGAAGCTGGCGTTCTTCAGGCGGCCATCGTCGAAGGTGAAACTCTCCGAAACGCTATGCTGGAGATAGAGCTCGCCATCGTCGCAGCCGGTGAGCGCGTCATCGACGATTTGCTGCGCGCGGGCGGGATCGAGGCCGGTGGGGGCGTAGAAGAGATCGGTCATACTGGCGATATAGGCCTAGTGCGCGTCGGACGCATTAGGCGGGCGCGCAACATGCCCAAGATTTTCGCGAGTGTCCGCCAGGCTGCCTTCGAGGATGAAGCGGCGGTCGCAATAGCCGCAGTCCGCATAGCCGCTCGCGCCGATGGCCAGCCAGACGCGCGGGTGGCCGAGCGCGCCGCCAATCCCTTCGCAGCTGACGCGGTCGCGCGGCGTGTAGAAGATTTCGGGCGGCGGGATCGTCTCCATGGGCTGCGCGAGTAGGACGCAGCGCGGGGTGGCGCAACGGGGTGCGGCGCGGCTAATCTCTCCAGACTGCTTCGAAAGGCCTGCCAGTGCCCAGAATCATGCCTGCCGATCTGCCCGTGCGCACCGGATCGGGCTATCCGCTGCCATTCCGGCTCGCGTCATCGAAGCGCCAGAAGCGCGCGCTCGGGGACGCGGCGGGGCTGACGCAGTTCGGCGTGAACCTGACCCGGCTCCCGCCCGGCGAGTGGTCCGCGCAGCGGCACTGGCACAGCCACGAAGACGAGCTTGTCTATGTGATCGAGGGCGAACTGGTGCTGATCACGCAAGCGGGAGAGGAGCGGCTGGGGCCGGGCGACTGCGCCGCGTTCCGGGCGGGGGTGGCGGATGGCCATCATCTGGTGAACCGTAGCGGAGCGGATGCGGTGTATCTGGAGGTGGGCGGGCGAAGCGAAGACGATGCGTGCCACTATCCCGATGTGGACATGCACCTGACGTCGGCGGGGTTCGCGCACAAGGATGGTACGCTCTACGATTGATCCTTGCGCCGACGCATTGCGACTGGCACGCGGCAGCCGATGCGCCATATCCTCCTCATCGCCCTGTTGCTCGCCACGACGACCGCCGCGTACGCCGCGCCCTCGCCGCAGGACGTGCGCATTGCCGAGAGGCTTCGCGACCGTGCGCTTGCCGGATCAGGCGCGTTCGGCATCCTCGAGAGCCTGACGACCGAGGTGGGGCCGCGGCTCGCGGGGAGTGCGGCGGAGGCGCGCGCGCGCGACTGGGCGGTCGCGAAGATGAAGGTGCTCGGATTTCAGAATGTGCATGTCGAGCCGTTCACGCTTCCCGGCTGGGAGCGCGGGGCCGAAACCGCGCAGGTGACCGCGCCGGTGCCGCGGACGCTCGCAATTACCGCGCTCGGCCATAGCGGCGCGACGCCGGCGGGCGGGATCGACGCGGAGGTGGTGGGTTTCACCTCGATGGCCGCGTTCCGCGCGGCGATGCCCGCGCAGGTGCGGGGCAAGATCGTTTTCATCACGCACCGGATGGCCGCGACACAGGACGGATCGAGTTACGGGGCGTTCAATGCGATCCGCACGCGCGCGCCTGCGATGGCTTCCAGGCTCGGCGCGGCGGCGATCGTGATCCGCAGCCTGGGGACGGACAGCCATCGGTTGCCGCATACCGGCGTGACGATCTGGGACGCGGGCGGCCCGCGTCCGCCCGGCGGGCGCGCGCAGGACGAGGTGAGTGCCACGCCGATCCCCGCCGCCGCCATGTCGGTGCCCGACAGCGAACTGATCGAGCGGCTGCTGGCGAGGGGCAAGCCGGTGCGCCTGCATCTGGTGCTGACGCCGCGCTTCACCGGGACCGCGCAGAGCGGCAACGTGGTCGGCGAGATCGTGGGGAGCGAGCGCCCGCAAGAGATCGTGCTGATCGGCGGACATCTGGACAGCTGGGACCTGGGCACGGGCGCGATCGACGACGGCACGGGGATTGCGGTGACGTTTGCGGCGGCGAAGCTGGTGATGGAGCAGGGCCGCCCGAAGCGCACGGTGCGCGTGGTGGCGTGGGGATCGGAGGAGACGGGGCTCGACGGCGGCCTCGCTTACGCAAAGGCGCATGGAAACGACAAGCATATGCTGGCCGCCGAGGACGATTCGGGCGGCGGTCGGGTGTGGAAGCTTGAAACGCGCGTGGCGGACGCGGCGTTGCCGACGATCGATGCGATGGCGCGCGTGCTGCTGCCGCTGGGGATTCCGCTGGCGGGCAACGATAGCGGGTATGAAAGCGATCTTGGGCCGCTCGCGGCGTTTGGCGTGCCGGTGCTCGGCTTCGCGCAGGATGCGACGGACTATTTCGCGCTCCACCACACCGCCGACGATACGCTGGACAAGGTGGACCCCAGGGCACTGGACCAGACGACGGCCGCTTATGCCGCGATGGTGTGGATGGCGGCCAACGGCGACGCGACGTTCGGCCCGGCGAAGCCCGAGACGGCGCGCTAGGGCTCCGCGGCGGGCCAAACAGCGGTCGGGGCGACGCACGGATCGTTCGCGGCCTCGCGGGCGCCCGGATCGGGGCGACCGACACAGTCGGGGGAGAGGCGTTCCAGCCGCGCGGTCCCGATATGCCCAAGGTGCATGGCTGCCCTTCATATCGCGGTGGTACCCGCAACGATGCCGAACGCGCATATGGGGCTTGCTGCGTTGCAGCACGGATCGGCGTCCGTTCCTCCCTCCATACGGACGCCCGCGCCCCGGCCGCTCTCCTCCCTCCCTGAGCCGCCGGGGCCTCCGTCCGATCTGGACGGAACAATTCCGAACTGGGCCGGTCTTACGGGACCGGCCCTTTTTTTATCGCTGAGATGCGTCTAGCGTTTCGGCGATGCTTGCCCCCATGCCCTCGCAATGCGTGGATTTTCCCGCGAGTTTCGGGCGCCGCTTCATCGTTTGCATCGATACCGAGGAAGAGTTTGACTGGGGCGAGCCCAAGCGCCGCGACGCCATCTCGGTCGAGGCGATCCGCGCGCTTCCGCAGGCGCAGGCGCGAATGCGCGCAGCAGGCGTGTGTCCGGCCTATCTGATGGATTACCCGGTGGCCTCCAGCCACGGCAGCGTCGATATCCTGCGCGAATTTCTGGATGCAGGCGAGTGTACCATCGGCGCGCAGCTCCACCCGTGGGTCAACCCGCCCTTCGACGAGGCGATGGTGGTGCGCAACAGTTTTCCCGGCAACCTGCCGCGCGCTACCGAGCGCGCCAAGCTGACGATCCTGACCGATCGGCTCGAGGCGGGCTTCGGCGAGCGGCCCATCGTTTACCGCGCGGGCCGCTACGGTGTGGGGCCCAATACCGAGGCGCTGCTCGACGAGCTTGGCTACCGAATCGATTGTTCGGTCCGTCCACTGTTCGATTACCGCGCCGAGGACGGGCCGAGCTTTTGGAAGGCCCCGGCCAAACCCTACTGGACGGGGAACGAACGCCGACTGCTGGAAAGTCCCGCGACCTCGATGTTCGTCGGCCATCTCCGGGGGCTGGGCGGCCCGCTGTTCCGGCTGGGAGATACGATCCCGCATTTGCGCGGCGCGATGGCGCGCACCGGGCTGCTCAACCGCGTGGTCCTCACGCCCGAGGGCATGCCATTGGACGAGACGTTGCGCGGGCTCGATTCGATGATGAACGGCGATACGCGCCTGTTCAGCATCGCCTTCCACTCGCCCTCGGTCGAGCCCGGGCATACGCCCTTCGTGCGCGACGCGGCGGATCTGAAGACTTTCTACGCGTGGCTCGACGGCGTGTTTGATTTTTTCGCGCGCGAGGGCGTGTTGCCCGCGACCACGCACGATGTGCTCGCGGCCGCCGAACAGGCGCGCGACGGGGTGCGTTGACTACCGCCACCGCACCACGAGCCACTCCCGCGCGCGCGCCATCTTCGCCAGCACCGGCGCTGGGTTGACCGCTACGCCCGCGTCCGCCCAATCCAGCAAGGGCGCGTCACTGATATGGTCCGAATACGCGCGCACCGACGCCCCCTTTCGCGCCACCCCCTGCGTCGCCCACCAAGCCTCCACGCGCACCAGCTTCTCGCCGCCATAGCAGTTCGGCCCCGGCGCGCCCGGCATCAGCCGCGCGCCCGCCCACCCCGCCTTCGTCGCGATGGCGGTCTCGAACCCCAGCCCCTCGGCAAACGCGCTCGCGTAAAAGTCCATGCTCGCGGTCGCCAGCACCAGCCGCCGCCCTTCGGCGCGGTCCGAAGCGATTGCGGCGAGCGCGTCCGCCAACACATTGCCGCGCAGCTCGCGCGCCACGAATGCGCGCGCGGCGGCCTCCACCGCGCCGCGTTCGGCACGTCCCATGCAGAACGCGATGCCCATCCGCTTCAGCCGTGCGCGGTCGACCCAGCCCCCCAGATAGGCCAGCGTCACCAGCCCCTGCAGCGCCAGCAGCGGCAGCCGCCACGGCGCGCGCGTGCGCACCCAGAACAGCAGCCAGCGCGCGAAGGTGGGGCGGCGCGTGATCGTTTCGTCCAGATCGTAGATTGAAATGCGGGTCATTTCGCCCCACTCACGCATTTGACCCGCGCATGGCCACCCCCACCCCCTCCACCGATCCCGGCCGCATCCTGGCCGACACGCAAGACGGCCCCGCGCGGCTGCTCCGGCTGGGCGGACGGCTCACCATCGCCAACGCGACCGCACTGGACCGGGATCTGGCCGCGATCGCGCCTGAGGCGCGGCCGCTCGTGGTCGATTTGGCGGGCTGCGCGCGCGTGGACACCACCGGCGCATGGCTGATCCATCGCACGGTGCGCGACTGGGCGGCGCGTGGCCAGAGCGCCAGCGTGCGCGGCGCCTCGCCCGATGTGCTCCAACTGATCGAACGCCTGAGCGCGGCGGACCGCAAACCGGGCATGCGCCGTCCGCCGCTGCGCGGCTTTTCTGCCACGCTCGCCAATATCGGCACCGCGATCATCCACGCGGTCGCCACGCTCGGCGGCTTCCTCGATTTCCTCGGCACCACACTCCTTGCGCTCGCGCGTACCGTGCCCCAGCCGCGCAGCTGGCGTTGGGACCCGATCATCTACCAGGCCGAAGCCGTGATGGTGAACGCGCTCGGCATCGTCGGGTTGATGAGCTTCCTCGTCGGCTTCGTCATCGCGCAGCAGGGCGCGGTGCAGTTGAAGCAGTTCGGTGCGGACGTGTTCACGATCAACCTCATCGGGCGCGCCACGATGCGCGAGCTGGGCGTGCTGATGACCGCGATCATGGTCGCGGGGCGATCGGGGGCGGCGTTTGCAGCCCAGATCGGCTCGATGAAACTGAACGAGGAGGTGGACGCTCTGCGCACGATCGGCATGAGCCCGTACGAGGTGCTCGTGCTGCCACGCCTGCTCGCGCTCGTGCTCACCATGCCGCTGCTTGCCTTCTTCGCGGCTCTGTGCGCGCTGATCGGCGGGGGGCTCTATTGCGCGATCGATCTCAGCATTCCCCCCGTGACCTTCGTTGCGCGCATCCGCGAGGTGGTGCCGATGACGGACTTCTACATTACGCTCATCAAGGCCCCGCTGTTTGCGGTGGTGATCGCGGTCACGGGCTGCTTCCAGGGGATGCAGGTGACGGGCAATGCCGAAAGCGTCGGCCAGCGCACCACGGCGGCGGTCGTTCAATCGATCTTCCTCGTGATCGTGCTCGATGCGTTTCTCGCGGTGTTCTTCGGCGCGCTGGGGTGGATCTGATGGCGGACACCGAACCGATGCCCGCGCAGGCCGCGCCGCCGCTCAAGGACCCGCTGATCCACATCACGGGGCTGAAGAACGCGTTCGGCGACAAGGTCATCCATGAAAATCTCGATCTGGACGTGCATCCGGGAGAGGTGCTGGGCGTCGTCGGTGGCTCGGGCACGGGCAAATCGGTGCTGATGCGCTCGATTATCGGGCTGCAGATCCCGGTGGCGGGGAACATCCAGGTCTTCGGCGAGGATGTGGACCGGCTGAGCGATGCCCAAGGTGCCGATCTCCGGCGTCGCTGGGGTGTGCTGTTCCAGAACGGCGCGCTGTTTTCGGGGTTGACGGTGGCCGAGAACATCGAAGTGCCGATGCGCGAATTCTACCACCTCCCCCAGGCGCTGATGAACGAGATCGCCGCGTACAAGCTCGCGCTGGTCGGCCTGCCTGCCGATACCGCCGCCAAATACCCGTCCGAACTTTCCGGTGGCATGGTCAAGCGCGCCGCACTGGCGCGATCGCTCGCGCTCGATCCCCGGCTGCTGTTTCTGGACGAGCCGACCTCGGGCCTCGATCCGATCAGCGCCGCCGCCTTCGACGAACTGATCGGCGAACTCAAACACACGCTGGGACTGACCGTCTTCATGATCACACACGATCTCGATTCGCTGCACGCCATCTGCGACCGTGTGGCGGTGCTCGCCGAAAAGCGCGTCCTCGGTATTGGAACGATCCCGGAATTAATGCGCTTGGACCATCCATGGATCGAGGCCTATTTCGGCGGACCGCGAGGGCGTGCCGCGCTCGGGCAGGAGGGCGCTGATGGAAACGCGTAGCAGTCATGTCCTCGTTGGCGGCGTGGTGCTCGTGCTCGGCGTTGCGCTGTTCGCCTTCATCCTCTGGCTCGCGCGCTTCTCGGGCGACCAGAACAAGCGCGAGTTCGACATCTTCTTCGGCAGCGTCTCGGGCCTCGCGCGCGGCGCGGCGGTAGATTTCTCGGGCGTGCCCGTAGGCTCGGTCGAGAGCATCAACCTGCTCCCCGCCACGCCGGACAAGGTGCGCGTGCGCATCACCGTGGACGCGAACGTCCCGGTGCTCCAGGGCACGCGGGCGACCGTGTCGGCCGTGGGCTTCACCGGCGTTTCGGTCGTCAGCCTCGAGGGCGCGATGGCGGGGCAGGCCCCGATCGAGACACCGGGGCCGTTCGGCAAGCCCGTCATCCCGACCAAGCCGGGCGCATTGCAGGGCCTGCTCGAAAGCGCGCCGCAACTGCTGAACAATGCCTC
This sequence comes from Sphingomonadales bacterium, assembly GCA_038326295.1. Taxonomy (GTDB): domain Bacteria; phylum Pseudomonadota; class Alphaproteobacteria; order Sphingomonadales; family Sphingomonadaceae; genus JAVVHE01. The sequence continues at coordinate 202 of JBBQJX010000045.1, read as the reverse complement.
CACGCTGCTGACCAATCTCAACAACGTGCTGAATGAAAGCAACCAGGTCAAGCTCTCGCACTTGCTCGATAATTTGAACGCGACGACCGCCGGCTTCGCGCAAAGCAGTCCCAAACTCGCCTTGACGCTCGATCAGGCGCAGGCGACACTCGCCGCGACGCAGACGGCTGCGAACAAATTCGGGCGGTTGGCGGACAGCACG
>JBBQJX010000044.1:0-9273 GCA_038326295.1 Sphingomonadales bacterium | reverse complement strand
GTACCGGTCGCCGCCGGGGGCGACAGCCCCTATGGCCTCATGGCCCTGATCGAGAATGGCGGGTCGATCATCATCGGCGTGCTCGTGATCCTGGTGATCATGTCGTTTGGATCGTGGTACGTTATCCTGACCAAGTTCTTCGAGCAGAAGAAGGTGCTGGGTGAGGCCGCGACGCTCGACAAGCAGTTCTGGAAAGCCGGGAGCCTCGAGGCCGGCCGCGCCAAGCTGCCCAAGAACTCCGCCTTCCGCCAACTCGTCGACGACGGTCTCGCGGCGGCCGAGCATCACGAGGGTCGCCTGACCGACAAGATCGATCGCCACGAGTGGGTGACGATGTCGCTGCAGCGGTCGGCCAACGCGATCAACTCGCGACTGTCTTCGGGCCTCGCGGTGCTCGCCTCGGTGGGCTCGACCTCGCCGTTCGTCGGCCTGTTCGGCACCGTGATCGGTATTTACAAGGCGCTGATCGCGATCGGCATCGCGGGTCAGGCCTCGATCGACAAGGTCGCGGGCCCGGTTGGCGAAGCGCTGATCATGACCGCGATCGGTCTTGCCGTGGCGGTGCCTGCGGTGCTCGGCTACAATTGGCTGATCCGCCGCAACAAGAACGTCCAGGAAGCGCTTGGGAATTTCTCCAACGACGTCCACTCGATGATCGTGGGTGGCGCGCGCGTGGCCCCGGCGATCGTGACGCCGACGACAACGGGTCCAGCGTCGGTGACCGTCTCGCAGGCCGTGCGCTAAGCGCCCGGCCGACAGGAGCAAAGACCAATGTCAATGAGCGTCGCGCCAGGGGGGCAGGACCAGGAGTCCGCCCCGATGGCGGACATCAACACCACGCCGCTTGTGGACGTGATGCTGGTGCTGCTGATCATTTTCCTCATCACCGTGCCCGTCGCAATCCAGACGGTGCAGCTGCAGCTTCCCAAGGTGGTCAATCAGGCCACCACCACCAAGCCCGAGAACGCCAACATCTCGGTGCGATCGACCGGGGGGAATTGCGAGAGCTTCTGGGCGACGCGCAAGGTCGAGAATAATTCCGAGCTGCGCGATCTGGCCGCGAAGAAGCTGCGCGCGGATATCGATCGACAAACCAAGGCGGGCGCCAAGATCGAGCTTCCCGAGGTGCATGTGCGCGGCGACGCGGGCATGCCCTACAAGTGCATGGGCGGCGTGATCTACACGATGCAGCAGGCCGGATACCAGAAGATCGCATTCGTCTCGGAGCCGCCCCCCGGCTTCGTCACCCGCTAATTCGAGGACTTAAAAGATGGCAATGCAAGTTGGCGGGGCCGATGAGGGCGGCGGGGAAATGGTGGACATCAACACCACGCCGCTGATCGACGTGATGCTGGTGCTGCTGATCATGTTCATCATCACAATCCCCATCCAGACGCACGCGGTAAAGCTGGATTTGCCGCAAAACCCTAACACCCCGCCACCGGATGTGAAGCCCGACTTCAATACTGTGGAGGTGGATTTCCTGAACCAGATCTACTGGAACAAGACCCCCGTGACGCTCGCACAGCTGAGTTCCGACCTAAAGTCGGCGGCCAACATGCGGCCCGAGCCCGAGACGCGGCTGCATCCGGACGGTCAAGCGAAATACGCGGTGGTCGATCAGGTGATGGCGAGCGCACAACAGGCGGGCGTAAAGAAGCTCGGCTTCGTGGCGAACGAGCAGTACGCGAACCAGTAGGTCGCGCTTTACTGTGGGAAGGACCGTGCCCTGCGAAAGGCGCGGCCGTTTCTGCGTGGGGATCGATCCATCTGCCTGCCGACTCGCATTTCCCGTAATCTCGTGGGCGGAGGTGGCCGGTCCGCGAAGTCTTCCGGCTCCCTCATCGGGGAAGGGACAGGCAGCGAAGCCGGCGGAGAGAAGATGCCGACGGATCAATCCATCGGCACCACGGGTAGTGCGATCATGCTGGGCTGCGCGCCGCCCGTCGAGATTGTCTGGGTGGCGACCTTATAGTCGGCGGGTTTGGCAAAGAAGACATTATCGACCCACCCTTGCGGGTTGCGATCGTAGAGCGGGAACCAGCTGGACTGGACCTGCACCATGATGCGGTGGCCGGCCAGGAAGACGTGGGAAGCGTTGGGCAGCGCGAAGCGGACTCGCGTCGGCTGACCGGGGACCATTTTCTTCGCCACTGCAGGATCGTCGCGGAAGCGTGCGCGGAGGATGTCGGCGGAGATCATCAGCTGATAGCCGCCGAGTTCGGTCTGCGCGGGATATTCCTCCGGATAGACGTCGATCAGCTTAACCACATAGTCGGCGTCCTCCGCCGTGTTTGCGATCATCAGATCTGCGACAGGAGTGCCCGCGATGTGCACCGGAGCGGTGAGGACGGGCCCGGTGAAGACGGCGACATCGGGGCGCGAGGCGACGTTGCGCTGATCGGTGGTGAGCCATTGCTTCCATTCGGAGCCGGGCTGGTACACGGGGCGGATCGGGCGGGGGACATAGGGAATGGGCTTGGCGGGATCGGACGTGTAGCTGACCGCGCCCGTTATGGGCGCGCCGAACCCGAGGCCACCGTTCGCCGAGAGGTAGAGCGGCTTCGGTCTGGTGGTGCAATCCTGGGCGCAGGACAGCGGCCAGCTGGTGTAACGATGCCACGTGTCCGTGCCGGTCTGATAGGCATAGACGGTCGGCGTAGGGTCATTCTTGCCGTCGCCGCGCAGGTGCGCATCGAGGAAGGGCTGGAGGATGTCGCGGCGGAAGCTGCGGGCGGTATCCTCGCGCCATTTGAACTTGCCCAGGCTCGACCCATCGCCGTTCGACTGGCCGTGGTTCCATGGACCCATCGCGAGGTGGACGAGGCCGTTCTTGTCCAGCGGGTGCAGCGCGGCGAAGAGCGCGGGCGCGCCGTAATTGTCTTCCTGATCGAACAGGCCGTCCACCAGCAGCGTGGGGACGGTGATCGGCCGCGCGGCGAGGATGCGGTCCATCGCCTGCTGCTGCCAGAAGCTGTCGTAGGCGGGGTGGTTGGTGAGCTTGGTCCAGAAACCCAGCTGTTCCAGCCCCATGCGTTTGCCCATCGCGCCAGCGGACCCGGCTTCGAGGAAATCGCTATACTGATCGAAGGTGATGAAGGGGTAGGTCTCGTCGTTGGCGCGCGTGGCTTCCTGATCGTAGACGTAATCGGTGCCGTAGATGCGCATGGCCCCGTTATGCGCCCAATCGTCCCGCCATCCATCGACCATCGGCGCGATGGGGACGACGGCTTTCAACGCGGGGTGCGGGTTGTATAATGCTGCGATGGTGGTGAAGCCATCGTAACTGGTGCCGATCATTCCGACGCGGCCGTTGTTGTTGGGTACGTGGTGGATCAGCCAGTCGATCGTATCGTAGGTGTCGGTCGCGTGATCGACCTTGGTGGAATTCAGCGGTCCGACGAACGGGCGGTTCATCGTGTACTGCCCTTCGGACTTATACTTGCCGCGCACGTCCTGGTAGGCGCGGATGTATCCCGCCGCGATGAATGTCTCGTCGCCTGTGGGTGTGATCGCGGCGAGGTGGGGGGACTGGACTTTGCCCACACGCTCGGCCGCGTTGTAGGGCGTGCGCGTGAGCATGATGGGGGCGGGCACCTTTAGCCCCTTGGGGATCAGGATGACGGTGTTGAGCTTGACCTTGTCCCGCATGGGGATCATCACGTCCATCCGCGTGTAATCGTAGAGTGCTTCGGGCTTCTGAAACTTTGCGGGGCGATCGTTGAACGGATCGGGCGCGGCTTGCGCGATGGCGGGCATGGCGGCGGCGAGGAGCAGGGCGGCGAGTGTGAGGTGGCGCATGTTCGGTGGCTCTCCCTTAGGGGAGGGAGCTTAAGACGGCGCGCGCGGCGTGGCTACAGGTAGCGGCCTGCCCACGCGGCGATGATGTCGGCGGCATAGTGCGCGTCCGCCGCCGCAGTGAGCAGATGATCAGCGCCGGTGAGCGCGACGAAGCTCTTGGGATGGCGCGCGGCCTCGAACAGGCGCTGCGCGTTGGCGATGCCGACGGTCTGATCGGTCGGCGCGTGGCAGATCAACAGCGCGCGGCCAAGCGCGGCGACATCGCGGGCGAGCATCGCGGCGCGCGCCTGCTCGATGAAGGTGCGGCGGATGGTGAAGGGCCGCGCGGCGAGCTGGACCATCGCTTCGCCACGCGCCTCGATCTCGGCCAACTGATCGCCGAACTGGGCGAGCGCGTGATCGACTTCGGCCGGAGCATTGATCGTGGCGACCGCGCGCGCGGACGGGATCTGCGCGGCGGCGGCGATCACCGCCGCACCGCCGAGGCTGTGGCCGATCAGCAGCGCGGGGGGCAGATCGCGCGCCGCCATCGCTCGCGCGGCGGCGACGAGATCGGCGACGTTGCTCGCGAAGCCGGTGTTGCCGAAATCGCCCTCGCTGGCACCCAGACCGGTGAAATCGAAGCGCAGCGTGGCGATGCCCGCGTTCGTCAGCCGCCGTGCAATGCGTGACGCGGCGAGATTGTCTTTGCCGCAGGTAAAGCAGTGCGCGAACAGCGCCGCGGCGCGCGGCGGACCTTCCTCGGGCAATTCGAGGCGCGCCGCGAGGCGATGACCATCGGCGGATGGGAAATCGAAACGTTCGGAAATCAACAACTGTCCTTCAGCGCGCGGCGGGCGGCGTGCAGCAGGGGTTCGGTGTAGCCCGAGGGCTGGGTTACACCTTCGAAGATCAGCGCGCGGGCGGCGGCGCGGGCGGGGCTGTCGGGGCCGAGCGGTCGGTAGGCGGGGTCGCCCGCGTTCTGGCGATCGACGATGGCGGCGGTCCGGTTGAGGGCGGCGTCGACCTCCGCCCGCGTGATCACGCCGTGGAGCAGCCAGTTGGCGATGTGCTGGCTGGAGATGCGCAGCGTCGCGCGGTCTTCCATCAAACCGACATCGTGGATGTCCGGCACCTTCGAGCAGCCGACCCCCTGATCGATCCAGCGCACGACATAGCCCAGGATGCCCTGGCAGTTGTTCTCCAGTTCCTGCGCAATGTCCTCCGGCGTCCAGTTGTGGCCGGTGGCGAGCGGGGCGGTGAGAAGATCGGAGAGCTGGGCGCGTGGTCCGGCGGCGGCGAGCCCGGTCTGAACGGCGGCGACATCGACCATGTGGTAGTGGAGCGCGTGGAGCGTGGCGGCGGTGGGGGACGGGACCCACGCGGCGTTCGCGCCTGCCTTGGGGTGGCCCACCTTGGTGGCGATCATGTCCGCCATCCGGTCGGGCGCGGCCCACATGCCCTTGCCGATCTGCGCGCGGCCCGCGAAGCCCGCCGCGAGGCCGACGTCCACATTGTTGTCCTCATAAGCCCTGAACCACGGCGCGGCGCGCATCGCTTCCTTGCGGATCATCGGCCCGGCGCGCATCGCGGTGTGCATCTCGTCCCCGGTACGATCGAGAAAGCCGGTGTTGATGAAGACGATGCGGTGGCGGAGCGCGTGGACGCACGCGGCGAGGTTCAATGAGGTGCGGCGCTCCTCGTCCATCAGGCCGATCTTGAGCGTGTGGCGCGGCAGGTTCAGCAGGTCCTCGACGGCGTCGAAGAGATCGTTGGCGAAGGCGGCTTCGTGGGGGCCGTGCATCTTGGGTTTGACGATGTAGATGCTGCCGGTGCGGCTGTTGCGGTGCGCGGCCAGATCGTGCGTGGCGATGAGCGCGGTCATGACGGCATCGACCTGCCCCTCGTACGCGTCTTGCCCGTCGATGCGCACGGCGGGCGTGGTCATCAGGTGGCCGACGTTGCGCACGAACATGAGGGAGCGGCCGGGGAGGCTGAGCGGGGTGCCGTCGGGGGCGGTGTATTCGCGATCGTGGGCGAGAGTGCGGGTAAGCGTGTGGTCACCCTTCTGGAAGGTGTCGGTCAGGTCGCCGCGCATCAGGCCGAGCCAGTTACGGTACACTTGGCACTTGTCCTCGGCGTCGACGGCGGCGACCGAGTCTTCGAGGTCCATGATCGTGGTCAGCGCGGCTTCGACGATCACATCGGCGAGACCGGCGGGATCGGTTGCGCCGATCGGGTGGGTGCGATCGAGGACGAGTTCGAGGTGGAGGCCGTGGTGCTTCAGGAGCACGGCGGAGGGGGCCGCAGGGTCGCCCTTGTAGCCGACGAATTGGGCTGCGGGGCCGAGCGCACAGACGCCTGCGCGTGTGCCTTCGCCCCTAGTGGCGACGAGGCGGCCGTGCTCGACGCGGTAGCCCGTGGCGTCGGTGTGCGACAGGGAAGCGAGCGGCGCGGCTTCGTCGAGGAAGGCCTTGGCACGGGCGATCACGACTGAGCCGCGCGCGGTATTGTGGGGACCGGCGGGCGGGGGAGATCCGAGCGCATCGGTGCCGTAGAGCGCATCGTAGAGGCTGCCCCAGCGCGCGTTGGCGGCGTTGAGGGCGTAGCGGGCGTTGGACAGAGGCACGACCAGCTGCGGCCCGGCGGTGGTAGCAATCTCGGGATCGACATTGGCGGTATCGATCTGGAACGGGGCGGGGGCGGGTTCGAGGTAGCCGATTTCGCGCACGAAGGTTTCGTGGTCGGCGGTCGAGGGGGCGACGCCATTCTGCGCGCTCCACCAAGCGTCGATCTCGCTCTGGAGGCGGGCGCGCTCGGCTAAAAGCGCGGTGTTGCGCGGCGTGAAGCGGCGCAGCAGGTCGGCGAAACCGGCGAGGAAGGGCGCGGGATCGAGCTTCAGGCCGGGGAGGATCTCGTCCACAAGGAGGGCGTGGAGGGGGGGCGAGAGTATACGGCCCGCGGGGTTGGGGTGGGTCATGGGCGGGGGTTTAGCGGGGTGAACAGCGGCTGTCTGCCCGCAACGAGAGTGGCGGCTTACGCCCCACATCCGGCTACCTGGCGCGTCTCGCCGACCGCCCGAAACCGGCCGTCTCATCATCCCTTCCTTTGCCGGCAAAAGGGCCTGATGCGGCGCCGCGACTTTGATGGCGCAGCGGACCCGCAGACAGCATCAGCTTAGAACGAAAGTCGCCGGAGGTTGCCGGGGGTGCATCCGTACTCACGCCGGGTGGACGAAATGAAGCTTGCATAGGTCTCAAATCCCGCAAGCTGCGCTACTTCCGCAAGGTTGAGAGGCGTGTCGCGCATCAGGGCGAAGGCATAGCGGGCGCGCTCACGTAGCACATATTGCCAGATCGAAGCTCCCAGCACCGTCCGAAACGCGTGGTTGAGATAGAACGGGCTCGTCGACGCAGCGCCGGATATTGCCTCGATGTTGAGCCTGTCGGTGAGGTTTGCCTGAATATACTCGATCGCGCGCCGGACCCGCGACGCCTCTCCGCCCGCGCGCGGCGGGACGTGGCGATGCTCGCCCCTGAGCACGAGCTGCGCCGCCAGCGCAACAAAGATCGCGTCGCCGACCAGCGCGCCGTGCGGCTGTCCGGCTTGTGCGTCGGCGCGCAGGGCGTGAAGCAGGCGCGACAGTCGCGGCGAGTGAAGCTCGACCTGCGTCCTGACCGCGTGCGCCCCTTCCTCGAGATCGAACCCGAGCGCCGTGCCCAGCGCCGCCGTCGTGAAGTAGAAACACGCGGATTCGAAAGTCCCGTCCCACATCGCGGTGCCGCCCGCGCCAGCCTCGATCATGGTCAGCGTGTCGGGTGCGTTGCGGCCGATGCGCCGGCGGCCGTCCATCTGGAGACTGATTTTCAGCGGCACGCGCTCGAGTGGCAGGGTCAGGTGATGGAAGGGCGCCCCGGGCGCCTCGAACTCGATCGCTCTGATCCGCGAGTGCTCCATCGCACACAGGGACCACTCGCCGCGCTGGAGCAGTGCGTCCGACAGCTCGGGCGGAATCTTGCTCAGGTGAGCCAGCGAGCGCCCGGGAAGAACCTCAGCTCTCGGCATGCCGGGTGCAGAAAAGCACGATTCCGAAATACAGGCCCGCACAACGCACGCTAGGTTTCACGTCGATGCTCACGGGGTTGGCGCTGTGCAAAAGGCTCATCACGCTTCGCTCTTAACATGAAGCCGTCGTCGATGGCGGCTTTTGCGTGCGGTGGCCGCGACCGCGCCGCCGTCGACATGATCGGCGAAAAACTCGTTCAACGTCGATCCGGATATGGAGCCAAGCGATGACGCCGCGTCAAATCACGCTACTGATGGCCGGCCTGCTGCTGGCAGTGCCGGCGACCGCGCGCGAGCCGATCATCGACATGCACGTGCACGCTGCAGCAGCCGACGAACAAGGCCCGCCGCCGCTCGCCATGTGTAACCCGATGAACCCGATGCCGACATGGGACCAGACGCTTTCATGGCCCGAGGCGCTGATCGGCTACTTCAAGCATCCGACCTGCAAGGACCCGATCTGGTCCCCGACAAGCGACGACGAGATCATGCGAAAGTCGCTCGCGATCATGGAGAAGCGCAACATCATCGCGGTCCTCAATGACAGGGGCAAGCGGGTGGAGGCGTGGCGCAAACTCGCGCCGGAACGCGTGCTTCCCGGCATCAATCCGGACGACGACGAGATGTCGGACGCCAAGGCGATCGAAACGGATTTCGGGGCTCAAGAAGGCGGGCAAGGTTGCCGTCATCGGCGAGATCGGTACGCAATATATGGGCATCAGCCCTGACAGCCCAAAGCTTGAGCCCCTTTGGACGGCGGCCGAGGCCCTCGACCTCCCCGTTTCGATCCACATCGGGCCTGGACCACCGGGAACCGCTTATCTGCCAGGTTTTCGCTATCGGGCGCGGATGAGCAGCCCCCTGCTGCTGGAGGACGCGCTGGTGCGTCATCCCAAGCTGCGGCTCAACCTGATGCACGCCGGCTTCCCGATGCTCGATGACACGCTGGCGCTGCTCTACGCCCACCCGCAGGTCTATGTGGACGTCGGCGTCATTGTCTACACCCAGCCGCGTCCGGCGTTCTACCGCTACCTCCAGACGCTGGTCGATGGCGGTTTCGGCAAGCGGATCATGTTCGGGTCGGACCAGATGGTCTGGCCGGAGGCGATCGAGCGCTCGATCGAGGTGATCGAGCAGGCGCCGTTCCTGTCTGCGGAACAGAAGCGCGACATCCTGTACAACAACGCCGCTCGCTTCCTCAGGCTCGATGCGAAGACTGTCGCCCGCCATCATGCCATGTAGCCAAGATCCGGCGTCCCTTTGATAACTTGTCGCTACCAGGACGCTTTGAAGCGCGTGACGCCGCATACCACTGGTCTATAGAGGTGCGAGATGAACGGCAGCTTTGAGTGAACTCAGCAGAAAAGCGGTCTGTCTCTTCACCACCAATTGCGGCCATTCCTTTGGAGTGTATAACCGGCGCATGAG
>JBBQJX010000043.1:0-9307 GCA_038326295.1 Sphingomonadales bacterium | reverse complement strand
ATCACCCAGCCCACGCTTGGCGTGTTCGTCGAACAGTCGCTGCTGCGTCTGGCCGCGCACGCGCACGTCGATCTCACCCTGATCGCCCCGCTCGGAGTCCCCCCCTGGCCGCTCTCGCGCCACCCGCGCTACCGCGCGCTGGCCAGCATCCCGCGCGCGGAGGACTGGAAGGGGTTGCACGTCGAGCGCCCGCGCTTTCCGCTGATCCCCGGGCAGGGCTGGCGGCTCAACCCCGCGCTGATCGCGCGCGCCGCGCTGCCCGCAGTCGCCGCCGCGAATCCCGATGTCATCCACGGCGATTTCTTCTTCCCCTGCGGCGTGGCGGCGGTGGCGATCGGGCGCAAGCTCGGCGTCCCCGTCTCCCTGAAGGCGCGCGGCGCGGATATTCACCACTGGGGCAAGGTCGCCCATGCCGCAGTCATGCGCGCGGGCGCGGCCGCGACAGGGATGCTCGCTGTCAGCCAGTCGCTGAAGGCGGACATGGCTGCGATGGGAATACCCGTCGACCGGATCGCGGTCCACTATACCGGCGTCGACCTCGACCGCTTCGCCCCCGTCGATCGCGCCGCCGCGCGCGCCGCGATGGGTTTGCCCGCGCCGCTCGTGGTGTCGGTGGGCGCGCTGATCCCCCGCAAGGCGCACGATATCGTGATCCGGGCGGTCGCGGCGCTGCCGGGCGTCCACCTGCGCATCGCGGGTCGCGGGCCGCTGCACGCCATGCTCCAGCGCGTGATCGACGAACTCGGCGTCGCGGACCGCATCCAGCTGACCGGGCCCCTTGCGCACGCCGAAGTCGCGAGGCTCGTCGCCGCCGCCGACGTGTTCGCGCTCGCGTCCGTCAGCGAAGGCCTCGCCAACGTCCTTGTCGAGGCGTTGGCCTGCGGCGTGCCGGTGGTCGCCACCCCGGTCGATGGCTCCCCCGAACTGCTCGATGCCCCCGCCGCCGGTTACCTCGCCGAGCGCACGCCAGAGGCCTTTGCCGCCGCGATCGCCGCACTCCTCGCCGATCCCCCCGCGCAGGCCGACGTCCGCGCCACCGTCGCCGAACGCTTCGCCTGGCCGCGACACATTGCGCAACTTTACGAGCACTTGAAGAACCTGATCGCAACCTAGCCGCTCACCCCCAAAGCCCCGTCCCCGGCCAGACTCGACCCTGCGCATCGAACCTCAGCCCCCCATCGCGGTCGCGCGCCAGCAGCAGCGGGCCGTCGAGGTCCACCCAGCGCGCGCCCTGCGCCACCAGCAGCGCGGGTGCGATCGCCATGCTGGTGCACAGCATGCACCCCACCATCACGTCCATGCCGCGTGCCAGTGCCTCGGCGCGCAGCGCCAGCGCCTCGGTCAGCCCGCCCGCCTTATCGAGCTTGATGTTGATCGCCTGGAACCGCCCCATACACGCGTCGAGCTCCGCGCGAGACTGGATGCTCTCATCGGCGGCAAAGGGCACACCCGCGCGCACCCCATCGAGCAGAGCCTCCTCGCCCGCGCGCACCGGCTGCTCGATCAGCTCCACCCCCATCGCGCCCAAGGCGGCCGCCTCGGCCTCGATATCGAGATCGCCCCACGCCTCGTTTGCGTCCACGATTAGCCTCGCGCCGGGCGCGCCCAGGCGCACGGCGGCCACCCGCTCGCGGTCCCCCCCGTCGCCGCCGAGCTTGAGCTTGAGCAGCGGCCGTCCCGCCACCGCGCGGGCTGCCACTTCCATCGCGCCCGGATCGCCAAGGCTCAACGTCAGCGCGGTCGTCACCGGCTGCGGCGGGTGCAGGCCCGCGAGCGCCCAGACGGGCGTGCCTGCTCCCTTTGCCTCCAGATCCCAAAGCGCGCAGTCGACCGCGTTGCGCGCCGCGCCGGGCGGCAGCAGCGCCTGCACCTGTGCACGGTCGGTCCGCACCTCGCCCAGCGCCTCGATCATCGCGACCGCGCCCGCCGACGTCTGATCGATATAATAGACGGGCGTGGCCTCGCCCCACCCCAGCGTCTCGCCGCCCTGCGCGCGCGCGACCACCACATCGACGAAATGCTTCGTCCCGCGCGCAATAGTAAACGGTGCCGCCGTCTCCCAGCGCTCGATTTGCGCCGTCACCTCGATCATCTTTTCCTCACGCCCGCTTGGCGTTAGCATAGCGCCCGAGGAGCGCGCGCGCATGCCCAAAATCGCCACCTTCGCCGAATTCTGGCCGATCTATCTGCGGGCGCACTCCGATCCCCGCTGCCGCGCGCTCCACTATTGCGCCAGCGTCACCGGCCTCGCCGGGCCGCTGTTCGCGCTCCTCACCGGTAACGCGTGGTGGCTCGCGGCAGGGCTGGTCGGCTCCTACGCCTTCGCCTGGATCGGCCATTTCTTCGTGGAGAAGAACGTCCCCCTCACCTTCACCCATCCTGCCTGGTCGCTTTATGCCGATTACCGCATGTTCGCCCGCTGGCTCGGCGGGCATCTGCAGGACGACCTGGCGCTCGCCAACGCCTAGCGGCACTTCCCCAATTTTTTGCGCCTCGCAAAGCGCCCGTGCGATTGCCATAGCAGGCACCCGACACTCACCCCGGATCGGCACCGCATGAGCGCTACCCCTCCAGAAGTCACCCTCGATCCGGTCGTCACCGTCAGTCGCATCACCGCGCTCGAAATGCTCGTGCGCCAGCTGATGATCATCCAGCTGCGCATCCTCGACGAGCTTGGCCACATCGAGCTCACGCCAGAATATGTGAAGGGCATGGCGGCGGTCTATTCGGAAAAGGTGGACGAGTCACGCATCATTGAATCGGCCAGCCCGGAAGTTAACTACGAATTCAAGCTGAACGTCCTCAACAATCTCGAACGTTTCTTCGACGAGATCGTCGAGCACATGCAGCGCAACCCGTGAACCCGCGCGCGCGCGCCACCCCGCGCGATCTCTATCCGCTCGCGCTGGTCGGTGCGGTCGTCCTCGCCAGCCTCCTGCCCGCACGCGGTATGCTCGCGGCCGCACTGCCCGTGCTCACCGTCGTTGCAGTCGCGCTTGTCCTGTTCCTCCATGGGCTCCGGCTCAGCCGCGACGCCATGGTGGCGGGCGCGACCAACTGGCGCCTGCACCTCGTTGTCATGCTCGTCACCTTCGTGGGTTTCCCGCTACTTGGCCTCGGCCTGCGCGCCGCCCTGCCGGATGCGCTACCCCCGCCGCTCTGGACCGGGGTGCTTTTTCTCTGCCTCGTCCCCTCCACCGTCCAGTCCTCGATCGCCTTTACCGCGATCGCGCGCGGCAACGTTCCCGCTGCAATCTGCGCGGCTACGCTCTCCAATCTCGCGGGCGTCTTGCTCACCCCGCTGCTCGCGGTGCTCGTGCTGCATGTCGCGGGTGTCGGTCTGGGCCCGGAAAAGGCGCTCGCCATCGGCGCGCAGGTGCTGCTCCCCGCGCTGCTGGGCCAAGCGCTGCGCCCGTCGCTTGGCGGCTGGGCGCACCGCAACGCCGCCATCCTCAGGCTCGCGGATCGCGGTTCGATCCTGCTCATCGTCTATGCCGCCTTCAGCGCCGCCGTCGTCGCGGGCCTGTGGCACGGCCTCAGCTCCGCCGCCCTTGCCCGCCTCGCCGCAATCGATCTCGTCATCCTTGCGGTCGCGCTCCTCGCCACCTCGCGTCTCGGGCACCTGAAATGTTTCGGCCGCGCCGACCGCATCGCCATCGTCTTTTGCGGCTCTAAAAAATCGCTCGCCACAGGCGCGCCGATCGCGGGTGTTCTATTCGGCGTGCGCGGCGCGGGCGCGGTCATATTGCCGCTGATGCTCTACCACCAGTTCCAGCTCATGGCCTGCGCCGCTCTTGCGCGGCGCTGGGCGTCCGATCCTGAACCCGAACCCACGCTTCTCGCCCGGCTCCGCGCGGTCTAAGGATGGAACAGATGCCCATCTTCACCTTCGGCCCACCACCCCCACAGTCCGCCGCCGCGCAGCAGACCGCCGCTGCGATCGACGAGCTTGTCCACGATACCGAGGTCGGCAATTACCGACGGGATCGACTGCTCTCGGCGATGGTCATGCTGCTGACGCTCGGCCTGTTCCTTGGTGCGCCGCTCGCGCTTCAGGCGGGAGCATCCTTCTTCCTTCCCGTCGTCACCGCGATCGTCATCGCGATCATCCTCGTGCCGCTCGTCGAATGGTTCCGTCGCAGGCGGGTGCCTGCGGGCGGCGCGGCGGGGCTCGCGGTGTTGGCCTTCCTTGTCATCGCCAACATCGTCGTCGTCTCAATCGTGCTGCCTGCGCTCGCCTGGGCGCAGACGCTGCCCACGCAGATGGATCAGATCCGCCACAATCTTCGCCCTTTGATGAAGACATACGCTGTCCTTGAACGGCTCGTGCACCAGTCCAACAAGCTGCTCGGCAGCCAGGAGCATCTGGGCTCGATCACCAGTGGTCTGCCCAGCGCGGTCGTCGGCTTCGTCACCTCGGCCCCGCTCGCTTTGCTTTCGATGCTGTTCACGCTGCTGCTGAGCTTCTTCTTCCTCAGCACCTATGCCGAACAGCGCGAGGCCGCGTCCGGCAGCCCAGCGCAGGCACGCAACACGCTCGATCTGGCGCGGCTCGGGCGCGACATCGTACGCAACACCGGTGCCTATTTTATTACCATCGCCAGCGTCAACCTCGCGCTTGGCGGCGCACTCGCGCTGGTGGCGTGGATATTCGGTCTTCCGCAGCCGCTCATGTGGGGCGGCATCGCGGCGCTGTTCAACTTCGTCCCCTATGTGGGGCCGCTGACGGTCGTCGTGCTGCTGCTCGTGGCGGGGCTCGTCACCTTCACAGCGCCCGTCAACGCGCTCTGGCCCGCGTTATTCTTTCTCGCCTGCCACCTGACCGAAGCGAACCTCATCACGCCGCGCCTCGTCGGCAAACGGCTGACCATGAGCCCGCTCGCCATCCTGCTCGCGCTCAGCTTCTGGGGGTGGGTCTGGGGGATCGTCGGCGCGCTGATCTCGGTGCCCTTGCTCATCATGGGCAAGGTCTTTTTCGATCACGTAGGCAAACCCAACGTCGCGGGCTTCCTGTTCCGCGATGGCACGCTGGTGGCGGGGACCGAGGCTGCGCCAGACGCCAGCCCTGCTGCGGTCGCGGCCGAAGGCGAGCCACCCATTCCCGCCGAGGCTGTCTCCAATGCGTAACTGGTCCGCATACATTGTCGCGCTCGCGCTGTTGCCCGCGATCGTCGGCTTCGGCGACGTGGCAGGCCAATCCAGTGGCATTGCCCGCACGCTCGCAGTCCTGCTCGCCGCAATCGCGCTGTTCGCCTTCGTTGCGGACCTGCTGCGCCGCCGTTCTTGACAGCGCCCCGCCGCCGCCCCTATCCCCCGCGCTCCGATCGGCGGGTGTAGCTCAGTTGGTTAGAGTGCCGGCCTGTCACGCCGGAGGTCGCGGGTTCGAGCCCCGTCACTCGCGCCATCGGAATTCTTATCTGGGATAGCTGACGAGCAGATCGGTCTCGCCGTCTCGCTCCACCACGCAGCCCTCCCCCGCCAGCCACGTCTCCCCCGCCTCCGCCGCCGCGCCGTCCAGCGTTGCGCCGCCCGCGATGATCGTCACCCACGCCTGGGGGTTCTCGATCTTCCCCGCCCCCACGCCGCGCCACCGCTCGATCGTCAGCTTGGCTCCCTCGACCACTACGGTCCGACCCTCGCCGATGTTGCGCGCGTGCGTCTCGCCGGTGAACGGCTCGGCGTGCGCCACCGCCAGCCCCGAATCCAGATGCAGCTCGCGCGGGCGACCATAGTCGTACAGCCGGTAGGTGGTGTTGCTGTTCTGCTGCACTTCCACCAGCGTCAGCCCCGCGCCGATCGCGTGGATCGTGCCCGAGGGCGAATAGATCACGTCCCCCGCGCTGACCGGTCGCCAATCGACCAGCTGCTCGATCGAACCGTCGAGCGCGGCCGCCTTCAGCGCGTCGCGCTCAACCTTGTGCTTCAACCCCAACGCGATCGTCGCACCGGGTTTGGCGGCGAGGATCACCCAAGCTTCGTCCTTGCCATTGGGCTCGCCAACCACGCGCGCCTGCGCGTCGTCCGGATGCACCTGCACGCTCAGCCGTTCGCTCGTGAAGAGATACTTGACCAGAAGCGCGGGATGTCCCGCCGCCTCGAACCAGATCTCGCCCACCGGTTCACCGCCCTGGGGAACATCGGGGAACCAGGGTGCAAGATCGCGCCGACCCCAAACCTTCTCGACGCGCTTGGTGGTCAGCTTGGTGGCCTGCATTGCGCTTCCCCTTCGGTGTGGCCGCTCGTGAGCCGCTCAATCGCCCTTGAAGCCGCTGCTTGGCACCGGCTCGCCGCCCTTGTGCGGCTGCGCCTGGCTGACCGGATCGCTTGCGGGGAACGTCTCGTCCACCCCCACGTCCAGCTTGGCGTCCTCGTCGGTCGGGTCCTGCGCGAGCGCTTCGTGCCGGTCGGCGTCCATCGCGGGGGTATGCGCGCCCGTGCGCGGAACGGGCGCGTCCGCAGTCGGGCGGGGATCTGGATCGTGGGTCATCGGGTACCTCCGACGCCCTCAACCGGCGCGCCCGCAACAACGTTCCCCGTGATCCGCGCCACCACGCGCGTGACCGCCACATCGTGCACAACGTTGCCGACCGTGCGGAAAATGTCCGGGATGGTCTCCACCGCCACCAGCAGCAACAGCGGCTCGAGCGGAACGCCAATCGCCAGCGCAATCGGCCCGATCGAGGAAACGAAGCTCACCTGCCCCGGCAAACTCACCGCGCCCATCGTTGTGATCGCGCCCGCCGCGATCCCGGCGGCGATCTGCGCGGGGCCGAGATGGATGCCGAACCAGTGCGCCACATACAGTGCGACCCCCAGGTTCATCGCGGGACCGGTGGCGCGGAACAGCGCGATTTCGAGTGGCAGCACGATCCCCGCCGTCTCGGCGCGCACGCCCAGTTGTTCGGATGCGCGCAGCATCACCGGCAGGCACGCGAGCGAGGATTGCGTGGAAATGGCCACCGCCTGCACCGGAAACAGCGCGCGAGCGAACCGGCCGAGCGGCACGCGGCCCGCGATTGCCGCGAGCGGATAGCCCAGCAGCGAGATGCAGACGCCGATGGCCGAAAGTGTGATCACATAATGGCCGAGCGCGCCTGCCGCCGCCAGCCCCGCCTTCGCGCCCACCGCGAGCGCCAGCGCGAACACCCCCAAGGGTGCCAGCCACAACACCCAGCCGATGACGACGATCATCGCGTCCGCGATTGCCGCGAAGAATTGGCTGAGCAACTCGCGCGGGCTTTCGGGCAGGCGCGTCACTGCAAAGCCGAACACGCCGCTGAACAGGATCAGCGGCAGCATCTGATCCTCGACTGCGGCGCGCAGCGGGTTTTCGGGCACGATACCGCGCAGGAAATCCGCCACACCCGGCGTGGGCGGCAGCGTTCCCGTTTGTGCGCCCAGTGCGTCGCGCAGCGCGCGGCCGGCCTCGGCGGGGATCGGCCACAGCTGCCAGAGCAGGTCCGAAAGCAGCCAGCCGAGCAGCGAGGAGGTCCACAGCACCGCAAGGATGATGCCGAGCGCGCGCGCCGCCACGCCCCCCGCGCGCGCCGCGCTCGCGGTGGAGGCGATCCCCGTGATCAGCAGCGAGACCACCAGCGGCACGATCGTCATGCGGAGGCCGTCGAGCCACATGCCGCCGATCGGTTCGGCGATGGCGACGATTTGGGGGGTAAGCGGCGTGCCCGAATAGGCGAGCGATGCCCCGCCCACGAGGCCGAGGACGAGGGCTAGGAGGATGCGCAGGGGGGTGGACATGGCCACCGAATTCCTTGCAGCTAACGAACGTCCGGTGCAAGGAACATGATGAACTCGGGAGTGACTTGTGGAAGGGCAATGGATCGGACGATACTCTGGCACAAACTCCGGATTGATTTATTTGGACGTAGATGATAACACGAATGCTTTGGCTGGTTCAGCCACGTTGATTGATGACGCAGCCTACCCGGGAAGTCTTGTAGAATTTCAGACGCAAAATCGCGCGGCATTGCAAAACCTCTCATTACTTATATTACCAATCCACCCGAAGAAGCCACAGTTTGTATCAACACAGTATATTCAACAGGAATTTCCAGATATCTCGTTTCCGATTTCAGCATCAGTGGAGCTAAGACAAAGCTCGGCTGGTTTAGATGTCGCTTGGCAAACAAACGTCGGCAGTACGGGTTCAGCTAATCTGAAGAAGAGACCTGACGATGCTGCTTCTGTATTAGTTCCGAGATCGGATATACAGAACTGGGCAGACTTCAAGAAGTTCGCACTTGGCGTTTCCCCTTATGATTTCATTTTTCGTGGGCAAAGCTATCCGTTTCGGTTAAGAAGCTCCTTCCATAGAACTAATCGCAAAGACTTGCAAAGATTTTTAAAAGAAGACATTGGGCTTGTACATCGCACAGTAACGGCTCAGAGTCGTCACCTATTTAATTTGACAGATGCCACCCAGAACGGTGCATTTTGGAGTCTGATACAGCACCATGGTTATCCAACTCCATTATTGGATTGGACTCATTCGCCGTTTGTTGCCGCATTCTTTGCTTTTGAACATGCGAGACGTGATGCCTATGATGATAAGCCAGTAAGATTGTTTGTATTTCACCGACGGGCGTGGGAATCCGACGTTCAGCAGTGGCAGAGTGTTACTTTATGTCCTCCGCACTTTCCAATGCTCGACGCCTTAATAATCGAGAATGGTAGAGCTATCCCCCAGCAAGCCGTTTCGACGGTCACGAACGTTGACGACATTGAGACATTTATTTTGGAAAGGAGCAGCGAGCTAGAGAAAACCTATCTTGAGGTAATAGACTTGCCTTTCTCGGAGCGACGGTCTGTTCTTGACGAGCTTCGCTTGATGGGTGTGTCCGCAGGGTCCCTTTTTCCGGGGCTAGATGGATCTTGCGCCGAGTTGAAGGATCGACTTTTTGCACGGTAGAGCGGTTGGCGAGAATGACCGCTTGCCACTCGTTATTAACCAGTGTCCCGCCTGACCTACCCCCCGCGCGGTCGCCGGATCGGCCTGCTCGGCGGGTCGTTCAATCCGGCGCATGGCGGCCACCTCCATATCAGCCGCGAGGCGATCCGGCGGTTGGGGCTGGACGAGCTGTGGTGGATGGTCTCGCCGGGCAATCCCTTGAAGCCCGCCGACGGCATGGCCCCCTTCGCCGCCCGCCTCGCCTCGGCGCGCGGGGCCGCGCACGGCAACGCCCGCATCCGCGCAACCGGAATCGAGGCGCGGCTCGGCACGCGCTACACCGTCGATACCGTGCGCGCGCTGCGGCACCACCTGCCGCATCTCCAATTTATCTGGCTGATG
>JBBQJX010000042.1:0-9349 GCA_038326295.1 Sphingomonadales bacterium | reverse complement strand
ACCATGATCGCGCATCGCGGGAAGCGCGGCGCGAATGGTGTGGAACGCCGAGCTCAGGTTGATCGCGAGGATCGCGTCCCATTTCTCGACCGGAAATTCGGTCACGGGCGCGACGTGCTGGATCCCGGCGTTGTTGACCAGGATATCGAGCCTGCCATGCAGCGCAATCGCGTCCGCGATCATCTCGGCAATGGCATCGGGAGACGCCATGTTCGCCAGCGAGCCGGTCACCCGGACACCGAACTCGGCGGCCAGTGCGGTTTCGATCTGCTCGATCTCGCCGGGCTTGGCCAGGCCATGAATGATGAGGGATGCGCCCGCCCCGGCGAGCGATCGGGCGATCCCCAGCCCGATCCCGCTGGTCGATCCGGTAACGAGTGCCACACGGCCGGCCAAAGGCCGGTGAGGGACATTGCCGGACACTTTCGATTCTGCACTGGACATGTCGGTTCCTTGTCGGGTGGGAGACGGCCTTCGCCGTGCCGACGGCACGCGGAACGAACCCGGTTTCAGGCACTGTTCGCTGCTATGCACTCGTTCGGTTACGGTCCGCCGGACGTGTCAGCACCGCAGGCGCGTGGGGTTGCGGCTCCGGCGGCTGCGCGGCGATCTGTTTGGGGTCAGCGCGAACCATCGCTTCAGATCTGGCCATTTCCTTGAGTGCCTCTTCGCACGGGGCTCTGGCGAATTCGGCTTGCAACCCCGCACTTTCCACCGGCGAAGTCGCCGTCGTCATCGCGCGCACCGCCGCAGAGGCATGCGCGAGCGCCTCCCACCAATATTGGACGACCTCGCCAAACCGTTCGAGGAAATGCCGGTTGGCCAGTTGGCCCGCGAACAGCATTGCTTCCATGCTATTGCGCGTCGCACCGAAAATAGCCTCGATCGATTCTGTGCCGGTCCCAATCGCTTGGTCGGCCGTTCGCAGGGCGGCCTGGCCGTCTGTCCTGATATCAACCATCGACTTCCTCCCGACACATGTGTGATCCGTCGCGATCCTCCGTCTCGACGGAATTGGCAGCACCGGTCATCTTTAGACGGCGTATCGCGGGATCGGCGTTCAGCGTCGAATACCGGCTCGCTAATGGTTCGATAGGTTTTGGCTATCATATTGGTTTGCGAGGAAATCCGGCTTCGATACCGCAAAACTATCGAACCATTAGCGAGCCGGTATTTTGCAAAATCGGTCGGAGGGGCCATTGAGCCCAAGTTGCTCGCCATCCGGGCCACCCTCTGGAGACACACAATGACGTCCAAGCTCTATGTTCTGGCTGCTGCGATCGCCGCGACGTTCCCCGTCGCCGCGTTCGCCGGACAGTGCCCTGCCGGCAAATCGGGAATCGACGTGCGCACCGAAGACCATACCCCTGCCAAAGGTGTCACCGACACCGTGCTGACGAAAATCGATGTCGCAAGCGAACCCGCCGCGATCGCGGGGCGCAGCTTCCGGATGCGGCGCCTGGTGATCCAGCCGGGCGGCGTCGTGCCGTGGCACAGCCATGCCGAACGCCCCGCAATCATCTATGTCGTGCAGGGCACCGTCACCGAATACGCCAGCAGCTGCTCGGTGCCGATCGTCCACAAGGCAGGCGACGCGACCCCTGAATTGCACAATACCGCGCATTGGTGGCGCAACACCGGCAAGACACGGGCGATCCTGATCTCGTCGGACCTGCTCAAGGTCGGCGAAGACGGCAAAATGATGTGATAACCGGCGCGATGGAGCGGCCTTCATGAAAGACGTCGACGCCATCGCGCTACCCCGCAGTCGGCCCGGGCTGCGTTCGCTGATCATCGCCTTGACCGCGTTCTTCACCGTCGTCGATCTGTTCGCCACGCAGGCGATCCTGCCGATCCTGTCGCACGCCTATCGCGTGACCCCGGCGCAGATGGGGGTGGCTGTCAACGCCAGTACGCTCGGCATGGCGGTGGCCGGACTGGCGGTGGCGATGTTCAGCCGACATATCGATCGCCGGATCGGCATCGTCGTCAGCCTGGTCGTTCTGGCGGTTCCGACCGCGCTGCTGGCGCATGCACCCGATCTGATGGTATTTACCGCGCTCCGTGTCGCGCAGGGCCTCTGCATGGCAACCGCCTTCACGTTGATGCTCGCCTATCTCGGCGAGCATTGCAGCCCGGCCGACCAGGCGGGCGCGTTCGCCGCCTACATAACCGGCAATGTCGCGAGCAATCTGGTGGGGCGCTTCATTGCGGCCGGAGTCGCGGGCCACCTCGGGCTCGCGACGAACTTCTACCTGTTCGCGGTGCTGAACCTCGTCGGTGCCGGGCTCGCATGGGTAACGGTCCAGGGCGCGCCGTCGATGGAATATACCGAAAAGCCAATGTCGCAGAGTGTGGGACAGCGCTTGCGCGCGCTGGCCGCGCCCAGTCTGCTGGCGGGTTTCGGCGTCGGCTTCTGCATCCTCTTCGCGTTTATCGGTGTGTTCACGTACATCAATTTCGTCCTTGTCCGGCCGCCGCTGACGCTCGGGATGATGAGCGTGGGCATCGTCTATCTGGTGTTCCTGCCCTCGATTTTCCTGACGCCGCAGGCCGGGCGGATCGTGGCCCAATTCGGCACGCGCACCGCGCTCTGGTCCGGACTGGGCGTTGCCGTGCTAGGGTTGCCGCTGCTGGTCAGCGGGCAATTGCCCCTCGTGCTGGCGGGCATGACGCTGGTGGGGGCGGGCACGTTTTTCGCGCAGGCCACGGCGACCGGGTTCGTCAGCCGGGCCGCAACCGATCGCGCGGCAGGGAGCGGCGTCTATCTCGCCGCGTACTTCACCGGGGGTCTCGTCGGGACCGCCGTGCTCGGAATGGTTTTCGATCGCTTCGGTTGGGAAGGGTGTGTGGCGGGGGTGGGACTCGCATTGGGATTGGCGGCATTGCTGGGATTTAAACTGCGCATCCCCCGCGCCATCGCACTCTGAACCCACTATCCCAGATGCAGAAACTCGAGGGCTTTTTTGGTCCAGCCGTGTTTGACGGCGTGATCCCGGCGGCGCGGCCACATGAACGATCGCGCTTCGGCGACAAAGGCACCCACGGCGGGGGAGTGCGGCCGTCCGCGCACAGTGACGAGCTCGATGCGGCGGGAAAATTCCGGTTCGATCAGCGGCCGCGTGACGAGAGAGGGATCGGTCACACAGAATTCCGGGAAGAAACCGAATCCGAGTTCGGCCTTGATCATGCCTTGTACCCAGTCATCGCGCTCGCTGGTGAAAACCTGACGCGTGGACACGCCGAGTTCCTGCAAGGTTGCTCGCGCGAAATCGAGATACTCGCAGTTGCTCCGGTTGACATAGGCCTCGCCGTGCAGATCGGACCCACGGACTGTGTCCATCGCGGCGAGACGATGATTTCGCGCGACGGCAACGACAAAATTTTCCTCGAAGAGTTCGAGCGCATGAAACCGCTCGTCGAGCGGCTCGGGAGCACCGAACAACGCGAGGGTCAGGTCGCCCGCGATGAGCATGTCGGTCAGCGATCGTGCCGTGCAGTCGCTGACGATGAACTCGACTCCCGGATGGTCAATGCGGAATTTGATGATCAGATCGGCGATGATCGCCGGGCCTACGGTGCACATCGCCCCGATCTTGAGCGGAACCATTTCCAGCTTGCTGTAAGACTTCGCGTGCATCTTCGCCGCTTCGGTCTGCGCCGCAACGCTGCTCAGATAGGGTTCCATGATCCGGCCGAGTTCGGTCAGGTGGGTGTTTCCGCGCTCGCGATGGAACAGCGGCCCGCCCAGCTCGCCCTCGAGCATCTGGATCGCACGGGTGAGCGATGGCTGGCTGACATTGCACATCTCGGCCGCGCGCGTGAAGTTGAGGGCGTCCGCCACCGCCATGAAGTACCGGACCTGCTGCATTTCCATGATGTCACCTCGCGTCGCGTGCCGTCCGGCTTTCGGGGCCGAACGATCGATACGACACTTGCGCCGGTCTCTTCCACCCGTGGCGAAGCTCGCACTTCCCAGGCGGCGCTCGCCTGCGCAGCTGCTGGACAGGCAGGATGCACGGCGTTAGCTTTGGCACAGCGCGGGTGTAGTTCAATGGCAGAACAGAAGCTTCCCAAGCTTCCAGCGGGGGTTCGATTCCCCTCACCCGCTCCAGCCCCCCTCCCCTTGTGAACAACGTGGACGCGCAGAAGCGAGCGGCCGCCGAGGCGGCGGTGCTCGAGATCGAGCCGGGGATGATCGTGGGGCTGGGGACGGGCAGTACGGTCGCGTTTGCGCTGGCGGCACTGGGAGTGCGGGTTGCGGGGGGCCTGCGGGTGCGCGCAGTCGGCACGTCGCTGCGAACCGAGGCGATTGCGCGCGCAAACGGGATCGCCTTGATCGAATTCGCCGATCCCGCCGGGTGCCCTGCGATCGACCTGGCCATCGACGGTGTCGATGCGATCGACCCCGTGTTCAGGGCGATCAAGGGCGGAGGCGGGGCGATGTTGCGCGAGAAGATCGTCGCGGCGGCAGCGACGCGGATGATCGCGATCGCGGACGCGTCCAAGCGCGTGGCGCGGTTGGGCGGAGTGCCGGTGCCGGTCGAGCTGCTTGCCTTCGGGCAGGCGACCGTGGCGAGCGCGGTCGTGGCGCTTGGCGGCGCGCCCACCCTGCGTGACGCGCCCAACGGCACGGCGGCCCTTACCGATCAGGGCAACCCGATCCTCGATTGCTGCTTCACCGACATTGCCGATCCCGCCGCGCTCGCGGCGGCGCTCTCGTCTATCCCCGGCGTGCTCGGCCATGGGCTTTTCGTGACCGAGATCGACGCGCTCTATACGGGCGCGGACGACGGCGCGACGCGCACCGAGCGGGATACAAAGCGCGGCTGAAACGTCCTCCCGCGTACGCGCGCGGTTTGACCCTGGCGCGCGACGGGGCGAAAGCACGCACCATGACCACAGCTGCTCCCGCCGCCGCCTTCCACACCGACGGCTCGCCCGAACGCCTCGCGATCGATACGATCCGCACGCTCGCCATGGACGCGGTGCAGGCGGCGAATTCGGGCCATCCAGGCACGCCGATGGCGCTCGCGCCGGTGGGTTGGGAGCTGTGGGCGAACCATCTGCGCTATGATCCCGATACGCCCGACTGGCCCAATCGCGACCGCTTCGTGCTCTCGGTCGGTCATGCATCGATGCTGCTCTATGCGCTGCTGCATCTGGCGGGCGTGCGCGAGATCGATGCGGACGGGCGGCCTTCGGGCAAACCCGCCGTCAGCCTCGACGATATCAAGGCGTTCCGGCAGCTCGATTCCAAGACACCCGGGCATCCCGAATATCGCATGACGACCGGGGTGGAGACGACCACTGGCCCGCTCGGTCAAGGCTATGCCAATGCCGTGGGCATGGCGATCGCCGAGCGCGCACTCGCGGCACGGTTCAATCGCGACGGGTTTGCGCTGTTCGATCACGATGTGTACGCGCTCGGCGGGGACGGGTGCATGATGGAGGGTGTTTCCAGCGAGGCGGCGTCGCTCGCGGGGCATCTGAAGCTGGCGAACCTGTGCTGGATCTACGACAGCAACCACATCACGATCGAGGGCGGCACCGACCTCGCGTTCGACGAGGATGTGGGCAAGCGGTTCGAGGCCTATCGCTGGCAAGTGATCCATGTGGACGATGCGAACGACACGCATGCGTTCGGCGCGGCGCTGGAGCGGTTCCGCGCGACGACCGACCGGCCGACGCTGATCATCGTCCATTCGGTGATCGGCTGGGGCAGCCCCAAGGCGGGCAGCGAGAAGGCGCATGGCGAGCCGCTGGGCGCGGACAATATCCGTGCGACCAAGGCCGCTTATGGCTGGCCTGAGGACGCGCAGTTCCTCGTGCCCGACGGCGTGATGGACGCATTCGGCGGCGCGATGCGCGCGCGCGGCGGCAAGGCGCGGGACGAATGGCAGGCGATGTTCGAGCGCTATCGCTCGGCATTTCCGGCGGAGTCGGCCGAGTTCGAGCTTCTGCGGCAGGGCAAGTTGAGCGAAGGCTGGCAGTCGGACATCCCGACCTTCCCCACCGACGCCAAGGGCATCGCCAGCCGCGATTCGAGCGCGAGGGTGCTGAACGCCGTCGCGCCGCACGTACCGATTCTGATCGGCGGTGCTGCGGACCTCGCGCCGAGCACCAAGACGCTGCTGACCTTCGAGGGCGCGGGATCGTTCGAGGCAGGCACGTACGGCGGCCGCAACATGCACTTCGGCATCCGCGAGCACGCGATGGGCGCGGTCGCCAATGGCATGGCGCTCTCATACGTGCGTTCGTACACCGCGACCTTCCTGGTGTTCGCCGATTACATGCGCCCGCCGATCCGGCTCGCCGCGATTATGGAGGTGCCAACCATCTTCGTCTTCACGCACGACAGTATCGGCGTGGGCGAGGACGGGCCGACGCATCAGCCGATCGAGCATCTGGCGACGCTGCGCGCGATCCCGGGACTGGACACGATACGCCCCGGCGACGCGAACGAGGTGGCGGTGGCGTGGCGCGTGGCGCTCAGCCACACGCACGAGCCGACCGCGCTCATCTTCTCGCGCCAGGCGATCCAGACGCTGGACCGCACGCGTTACGCCTCTGCAGACGGGCTCGAACGCGGCGCGTATGTGCTCGGCGATTGCGAGGGTACACCGCAGGTGATCCTGATCGGTACGGGGAGCGAGCTGCCGATGACGGTGGCGGCGCACGAGCAGCTGACCGCCGAGGGCGTACGCAGCCGCGTCGTCTCCATGCCGAGCTTCTATCTGTTCGAAAAACAGGACCGCGCATATCGCGAAAGCGTATTCCCGAGCGCGGTGCGCGCGCGCGTGGCAGTCGAGCAGGCGGGCAGCTTCGGCTGGGACCGCTATGTCGGCCATGACGGCGCGACGGTGACGATGTCGACCTTCGGCGCGTCCGCCCCGTTGGCGAGGCTGCAGGCGAAATACGGGTTCACCGTCGACAATATCGTGAAGGTCGCGCGCGGCCGTATGGAGAAATCAGCATGAGCCGACTGTCCGATCTTGCGGCCGCCGGACAGGCGGTATGGCTCGATTTCGTCGATCGCAAATTCCTGGCCGAGGGCGGGCTGCGCAAGCTGATCGCCGAGGACGGGCTGACGGGGGTGACATCCAACCCATCGATCTTCGAAAAAGCGATGGGGCACGGCGATGCCTATGACGCCGGGCTGACCCGGTTCCTGACGCGCGAGGATGCGAGCATCGTTGCCACCTATGAGAGCCAGGCGATCGCGGACATCAAGGCGGCGGCGGCCGATCTGCGGCCGGTCTATGACCGGCTGCACGGCGCGGACGGCTATGTGAGCCTCGAGGTCTCGCCCTATCTGGCCGAAAGCACGCAGGAGACGATTGACGAGGCGCGCCGCCTGTGGCGCGCGGTGGACGAGCCCAACCTGATGGTGAAGGTGCCCGGCACCAAGGCGGGCACGCCCGCGATCCGGCAGCTGATTCAGGACGGGATCAACGTCAACGTAACGCTGCTGTTTTCGCAGGCGGCGTACGAGGTGGTTGCGGAGGCGTATCTGGCGGGTCTGGAGGCGCGCCTGCATGACGGCTTCGGTCTCGACAGCATCGCCAGCGTGGCCAGCTTCTTCGTAAGCCGGATCGATACGCAGATCGACGCCCGGATCGACGCGCGCGTGAAGGCGGGGGATGCAGATGCGGATGCGCTGAAGGCACTGCGCGGCAAGGTGGCGATCGCAAACGCCAAGCGGGCTTATGCTTGGTACCAGGACATGATCGGCTCGCCGCGCTGGCAAGGGTTGGCGGCCAAGGGGGCGAAGCCGCAGCGGCTGCTGTGGGCGTCGACGGGCGTGAAGGACCAAGCGTACCCCGACACGCTGTATGTGGACCAGTTGATCGGGCCAGACACGGTCAACACGATCCCGCCCAAGACGATGGATGCCTTTCGGGAACATGGGACGGTAGCGGCAACCTTGGGCGAGGGCTTGGACGCGGCGCGCCATGTGCTCGCTGAGGCCGAGCGGCTCGGTCTCGATCTGGACGCAGTGACGACCGCGCTGGTGGTGGACGGCGTGCGCCAGTTCGCCGACGCGGCGGATGCGCTGCTGGGTGCGGTGGCGGGCAAGCGCACGGCGTTTCTGGGCGACCGCCTGAACGGCATGAGCGCGAGCCTGCCCGAGGCGCTGGGGAACGCGGTCGATGCGCGGCTGGAGCAGGCGCGCGCCGACGCATGGGCGAGGCGGCTGTGGGCGCATGACGCGTGCCTGTGGACCGGCGGCGAAGAGGCAAAGTGGCTGGGCTGGCTGGCGGCGGCGCGCGGCGAGCAGGTGGATCCCGCCGCGCTCGCGGTGCTGCGGCGCGAGGCCAAAGCCTACCCACACGCGGTGCTGCTCGGCATGGGCGGATCGAGCCTGGGGCCCGAGGTGCTGGCGGCGATCCTGGGTTCGCAGTCCGGGAGCCCGACGCTGCACGTGCTCGATACGACCGATCCGGGGCAGATCGCCAGCGTGGCCGCCGCGATCGATCCGGCGAACACGCTGTTCGTCGTCGCCTCCAAATCGGGATCTACGTTGGAGCCCGAACTGTTACGCGCCTATTTCTGGGAGCTGGCGGGGAGGGACGGGGCGCGGTTTGTCGCGGTGACCGATCCCGGTTCCAAGCTGGCGGCGACCGCGAAGGCGGATGGCTACGCGCATGTGTTCCTGGGCGATCCGGCGATCGGCGGGCGCTATTCGGTGCTCAGCGCGTTCGGCATGGTGCCGGCCGCGATCCTGGGCGTGGACGTGGGGCGGTTCTTCGACGAGGCGGTCGAGCCGATGGTGTTCGCCTGCGGTCCCGATGCACCGCCGTCGGCCAATCCGGGGATATGGCTGGGCGCGATCATGGGCGAAGCGGCCTTGGCGGGACGCAACAAGCTGACCATCATGCCTTCGCCCGGCCTCGCGCCGATGGGGGCGTGGATGGAGCAGCTGATCGCCGAATCGACGGGCAAGCGCGGGCTGGGGATCGTGCCGGTCGATCTCGAACCGGCGGGCGATCCGGCGGTGTACGGCGCGGACCGCATCTTCGTGCATCTGCATCTGGAGGCGGACGACGCGCATGAGGGGCTCGACATGGCGCTGCGCGCGATCGCGGCGGCGGGGCTGCCCTATATCCGTATCACGCTGGCGCGGCGCGAACTGATCGGCCAGGAATTCTTCCGCTGGGAGGTGGCGACCGCGATTGCGGGTGCGATCCTGGGCATCGATCCGTTCGATCAGCCCGACGTGGAGGACGCCAAGATCGCGACGCGCAAGCTGGTCGATGCCTATGAAGCGAGCGGGGCGCTGGAGGCGGAAACCGCGATTGCCGAGACCGCGGACTTCGCGGTCTATGCGCCGTCGCCCGATGGATCG
>JBBQJX010000041.1:0-9489 GCA_038326295.1 Sphingomonadales bacterium | reverse complement strand
TGCCGAATACCGCCTGCAACGCGGCCTGACCGGTGTAGTCCGGGGCGGGGGGCAGGCTCACCACGACCCAGCTCATCGCGGCCGCAAAGATCGACGCGCCCAGCCCCGCCCAGACCACGCGGCGGGCGCGGGCATATCCGTAAACCTCGGTCAGCACGTCGCCGAGCACGTAGCTGACGGGAAAGAACAGGATGCCCGCACCGAACTCGACCGCGTGGGTGCCGAACGGGCCGAAATCGAACCGGCCGAGCGTAGCGGCCTTCGATGCGCCGATCAGGTTGGAGCACAGGATGATCGCGACGAACGCCGCCATTGCGAAATCACAATAGAGGAAGGTGCGGTCGCGGATGGAGGCGGCATCCACGGGGCGGATCGCGGGGGAGGGGGGTGGCATCGCGCGCGAGCCTAGGGGCGCAACGATGGGGTGAAAAGGACTCGACCCAGCGTTCCTGCTATGTTTCCCTCTGGCATGGCCGAATCGCCCCGTCCGCTGCGCTGGCTGTACCTCGATCTCAACAGCTATTTCGCGAGTGTGGAGCAGCAGTTGCGGCCCGAATTGCGCGGCCTGCCCATAGCCGTTGCTCCGGTCGAAAGTCCCAGCGGCACTATCATCGCGTGCTCGTACGAGGCGAAGGCGTTCGGGGTCCGGACCGGTCACAAGGTTCGCGAGGCGCGGGCGCTGTGTCCCGATCTGATCCTCACGCCGGCGCGGCACGATGTCTATGTGGACTATCACGAGCGCATCGTCGCCGAGGTCTGGCGGCATGTCCCGGTGACAGCGGTGTGCTCCATCGACGAGGTGGCGTGCCGCCTGCTCGATAACGAGAACGCGCCCGAGGTGGCCGCCGCGCTGGGGCGGCGGATCAAGGCGGGCATTCGCGCGAATGTGGGGGAGCGGCTGCTGGCGTCGGTGGGCATCGCACCCAACCGGCTGGTGGCGAAGATGGCGTGCGATATGCACAAGCCCGATGGGCTGACGGTGATCGAGGGGCGTGAGTTGCCCGGGCGGATGGCTGGGCTGCCCTTGGGCGATATCCCAGGGATCGGGCGCAAGACGCAGGCGCGTTTCGCGGCGCGCGGACTGCACCGGATCGGCGATTACACCGCGCTTGGGGCTGGGGAGGCGGGCGCGGCGCTGGGATCGGTGCTCGGCTCGCGGCTGTGGTGGCGGCTGCACGGGCATGACTTCCCCGATGCGCCCGCGCAGTCCAAGTCGATCGGGCACAGCCACGTGCTCAGCCCCGAGAAGCGCGATCCCGAAAGCGCGCGACTCGTGGCGCGGCGGCTGCTGATGAAGGCGGCGAGCCGATTGCGGCGCGGCGGGTTCGTGACCACCCGCCTCGTGCTCGGCGCGCGGCTCGAGAGCGGCGCGGACTGGCGGCGCGAGGCGCGCGTGCCCGCGACGAGCGACAGCTTCGCGCTGATCGACGCGCTGGGGCGGTTGTGGCCGCTGCTCGCCGCCCATCTGGCGGGCGAGGGCGTGCGGGTGCGGACCATCGGGGTGACTGCGGCGGACGTGCGGGTGGAGGGCGGGGATCAGGGGAGCTTGTTCGCCGCGCTCCCCCCCGCCGATCCGCTGGCACGCGCGGTGCGCACGCCGCGACTGAGTGCGGCGATGGACAAGGTCAACGCGCGCTTCGGCAAGAACGCGGTGACGCTGGGGCCGCTGACCGGCGGGCGCGCGGACCATGTGGGGGCCAAGATCGCCTTCGGGCGCATTCCGGAAGCGGCGTAGTTTTACGAGTAGCGCGCTCTCGCAGAATTTACCCGTTCGCCTCAGCTCGGGTGCGCCTCGGCCTCGGCTTTGGTGGGCATCGACGCCGCAAAGGCGTCCATAGCCTTTTGCATGTCCGCCTCGCTCACGTCGCGCTGGTGCGTATGCAGGCTCCAGCGGTGGCCAAAGGGATCGGTCACCATACCCACCCGATCCCCGTAAAACTCGTCTGTCGGCGGACGTTGCGGGGTGGCACCGGCCTCGACTGCGTGGGCGTAGGCGGCGTCCGCGTCGGGCACGTAGATCGAGAATGCCGACGTCGCCCCGCCGCGCGATTTGGGGGAGAGGATATTCATCGGCGGCCACTCGCCCGAGAGCATGAAGCGCGCCCCGGCAACCTGCATCTCGGCATGGCCGATCTTGTCGCCCATCCTGAGGCGTAGCGTCTCGACCGCACCAAACGCGCGGGCGTAAAAATCGAGTGCGGTTTCGGCATCGTCCACGGTGAGATACGGGATGAGGCCCTGTTCGGGCGCGGGCTGGTCCATGATGTCCTCCCTGGCTGTCGTGTGACCCTATCACGGGCGCGCATTGCCCGCCACTGCGCCCTTGCGGGGCGCGCGGCCGCAGCGTAGCCCGTCGGGAGTTTACGGCACATTCGCGGACCTTTTTCTGCCGCTGATCGAACGGGAATTTTTGCCCATGCTTTTGCAGACCGCCATTTTTGTCGACGCCGGCTATCTCTTCGCCGCCGGATCGCAACTCGTCACCGGCCACCGGCTGCCGCGCTACGACATCCGTTTCGATCCTGCCGCAGCGATCGACTTCCTGAGCGAACTGGCTCGCGACGTGGCGCCCGAGGCCCGGTTGCTGCGCATTTACTGGTACGATGGGCTGGTGCGGCGCGGCCAGCCTACCTCCGATCAGGCGACTCTCGGACGGATGGACAATGTGAAGCTGCGCTTCGGCTTCGTGAACAGTCTGGGCCAGCAGAAGGGCGTCGATGGGCTGATCATCAGCGATATCGGCGAGTTGGCGCGCAACGGCGCGATGAGCGATGCGGTGATCCTCGCGGGCGACGAGGATATCCGCGTGGCGCTGCTCCAGGCGCAGACGCTGGGCGTACGCGTGCATGTGGTGGGGATCGAGCCGATCGAAACCAACCAGTCCCCCGATCTGCTGGCGGATGCGGATACCTCCCACCGGCTGGGTGCCGAACAGGTGCGCCGCTTCCTGCGCGGTCCCGAGATGCCGTTCGAGGATGGCGACGAGGGTGCCGAAGTGGACGATAGCGACTTCGAGGCGGCATTGGCGGCGGAGGCCACCGCGATCCCGGAAAGAGTTGCGGCGCTGCCACGCGCGGACGAAGCGATCGCCTACTCGCGCAAGTTTGCGGGGCGCATGTCCTCGGCACTCGACGGGCAGGTGATGCGATCGCTGAGCGCGCGCGTCGGGCGGATGCTGAGCGAGAACGAGAAGGCGCGCTTCCGGCAGCGACTGTCCGAGCGCGTGGCCGCGCTGGCGTTGTACGATGGCGCGGAAGATCGCGGCAAGGCGGCAGCCGAACATGGGCTGACGCCAGCCGAGTATGCGCGCATCGAGGCGGCGCTCGGCCGCGCCCCCAATATGCTCGAGCTCGGCATCTTCTCGGTCATGTGGTCCGAGCACTGCTCCTACAAATCCTCGCGCATCCATCTGGCGAAACTGCCGACGACGGCCCCCTGGGTAATCCAGGGGCCGGGCGAGAATGCGGGCGTAATCGATATCGGCGACGGCTGGGCGGCGATCTTCAAGATGGAATCGCACAACCATCCGAGCTTCATCGAACCCTATCAGGGGGCGGCCACCGGCGTCGGCGGGATCATGCGCGACGTGTTCACGATGGGCGCGCGACCGGTCGCCCTGCTGAACGCGCTATCGTTCGGCGATCGCGATGCACCCCGGATGAAGCACCTTATCGCGGGCGTGGTCTCGGGCATTGGCGGCTATGGCAACTGCGTCGGCGTTCCCACGGTCGGCGGCGAGACGCGGTTCGAGGCGGGGTATAACGGCAACATCCTGGTCAACGCGATGTGCGTGGGCGTGGCGCGCGCGGATGCGATCTTCTATTCGGCCGCCGCCGGGGTGGGGAACCCGGTGGTCTATGTCGGTTCCAAAACGGGCCGCGACGGTATCCACGGCGCGATGATGGCGTCGGCCGAGTTCAGCGCCGACACCGAGGAAAAGCGGCCCACCGTGCAGGTGGGCGATCCGTTCACCGAGAAGCTGCTGATCGAGGCGTGTCTGGAACTGATGGCCACGGGCGCGATCGTGGCGATCCAGGACATGGGCGCGGCGGGGCTGACATCTTCCAGCGTCGAAATGGCGAGCAAGGGCGGCGTGGGGATCGAGCTGGCGATGGACGCGGTGCCGTGCCGCGAGGAGGGCATGACGCCGTATGAAATGATGCTGAGCGAGAGCCAGGAGCGGATGCTGATGGTGCTCGAGCCCGGACGCGAGGGGGAGGCGGAGGCGATCTTCCACAAGTGGGAGCTCGATTTCGCGGTAATCGGGCGGGTGACCGAGACGCAGCGGCTGGTGCTGACGTGGCACGGCGAGACGGTGGCCGATCTGCCGCTGGGGCCGATCGTCGACGATGCGCCGAAGTACGACCGGCCGTGGGTGGACACGCCCGCGCCCGGGCCGCTGGGCGATTTGCCCGAGAGCACGGATATTGGTGCCGATCTGCTGGCGCTGATGGGATCGCCCGCGCTCGCGTCGCGTCGGTGGATCTGGGAGCAGTACGATCACATGGTGGGCGCGGACACGGTGCAGCGCCCCGGCGGCGACGCGGCGGTGGTGCGCGTGCACGGCACGATGAAGGCGCTCGCGATGACCTGCGACGTGACCCCGCGCTATGTGGCGGCCGATCCCTATGAGGGCGGCAAGCAGGCGGTGGCGGAAGCTTATCGCAACCTGATCGCGGTGGGCGCGAAGCCGCTGGCGATCACCGATTGCCTGAACTTCGGCTCGCCGGAGAACCCCGTGGTGATGGGCCAGTTCGTGCGCGCGATCGAGGGCATGGCCGAGGCTTGCCGGGCGCTGGACTTCCCTGTGGTGAGCGGGAATGTGAGTTTGTACAACGATACCGAGGGGCGCCCAATCCCGCCGACGCCGAGCGTGGGGGCGGTGGGGTTGATCGATGATTGGCGGCGCACGGTCTCGTGCGGGTTCAAAGCGCCCGGCGAGGAAATCCATCTGGTCGGCGATCTGGAGGGCGGCCATCTGGGGCGGTCTGTGTGGCTCAGCGAGTGCCACGGGCGCGATGCGGGCGCGCCGCCGCCGGTGGACCTGGAGGTCGAGCGGCGGCACGGGGCGTTCGTCCGCGAGGCGATTGCGGCCGGGCTGCTGAGCGCGGTGCACGATGTGTCCGATGGAGGGTTGCTGGTGGCGGTGACCGAGATGGCGCTCGCGGGCGGGGCCGGCGCTGTGCTCGATGTGGGCGGTGGCGCGGCGTTCTGGTTCGGTGAGGACCAGGCGCGCTACGTCGTGACGACGCGCCCGGCGGAGACCGGGCGGCTGCTGGCGCTGGCGGCCGAGCGCGGCGTGCGGCTGGGGCGAGTAGGGACGACAGGAAGCGATAGTGTCAGCATTGGGGGAGAAGCGCGCGTATTGCTCGCGCGGTTATGGGTCGCGCACGAGGAGTGGCTGCCAGCACGGATGGCGTGACAACGTACGAGGTTCGATTGTCGGAATTTTTTACAATTACATGAACCATCATTTACAAAAGGCTGCCATTTTTTGCGGAATTGCTGGATATTTGTTATTTTGGCATGAAAAGTGCATATAATTTCACGGCGGCCGCTAAGGTGGGGGCCGACAATTGGAAGGATTTTTTTGATGAAAGCGTTCTACCTAGCAGCGCTCGCAGTCGCTTCGGCATCTGCGGTTCCGGCCACGGCGACGACCGTAACGCTCAACATCGTCGCGCAGTATGCGCGCTCGGGCCCGTTCGGCCTGGCTTACGACGGCACCAACATCTGGTGGAGCGACAACGGCGGCACGATCCACGAGATGACCACATCGGGCGTGGACACGGGCAATAACATCGCTGGCCCGAACTGGTCGGCGCTCGCGTGGGACGCGGCCACCTCGCAACTCGCGACGGTAGGCGGCGGCGGCATCACCCGCTTCGATCGCGCGACCACGGTCGGTACGACAAGCTACACCACTTTGAACCCCAACTTCACCGCGATCGCGGGCAGTCCGCAGTTTCTGACCGACGGCCTCGACATTCAGGGCGGAACGCTGTGGTGGTCGCAAGACGTCGACCTCGTTCGAAGCTCGCCGCTGGACGGCAGCGGTTCGCAGTCGATCTTCCTGTCGGGGCCGTATTCGGGCGTGGAATATCTCACCGCCGGCGCCCAGAACTTCCTCGTCGTCGTAAATGATGGATCGAACCCGCGTCAGCTCTGCATCCATGATACGTCGGCGACGCTGATCGGTTGCACGACGCTGACTAACAGCCGCTTCGAGGATTTGGCCTGGGACGGCACCTACCTCTACGCGGCCGATTACTTCGGTAACAACATCGACAAGATCAGCCTGCTGGTCGACGGCGTGGTGATCGGTGGCGTGCCCGAGCCGACGACGCTGGCGACCATGGTGCTCGGCATTGGCCTGCTCGGCGTAGCCGCCCGCCGTCGCAAAGCCTGAAGCCGACGCGATGAGAGTTGATCCTGCGCAGTTTCCCCGCGCAGGATCAGCTATGTGTCCGACATAGACGCCGCCCAGCTCCGCGGCTCGGCAATACGCGACCGCTAGCCCGGGGCGACGCGCCCATCGGAAAACAAGCGATCGTAGCTGTCGTGAACCATCACAGTTGGGATGGCTCATACAGCCATCCCGGTTGCACTGTGCAGATTAGGCCGCGCGCCGCCTGCGGGCAATCACGAGCGCTGCGCCGCCCAAACCAAACAAGCCGAGCGTCGCCGCCTCGGGCACCGCGAGCTGGCCGCGGATTTCCCCGCCGGGGTACGTCGCGTCATGGATGTTGACATAGCTCTGATACGCCGCGAGCCCGGCGAGCAGCGCGTCGCGCGCCCCCGTTGCCGTGCCGCCGTGCGCGGCCAGGAAGCCCCCCGTGTAGGTCGCTGCGGACAGCAGGTCGAAGCTCTGCGCGAACATTCCCGTAGTGGCGGCGGGAACCATGGTGAAGGGGATCGCGACACCGGCGTTGGTGCCATCGGGCTGGCAGCAATGAATGTGACCGAAAACACCCGCATCGGCGAGGCCCTGGAAGTTCACCGTGGCGGTCAGCGTGTCGCCCACAACTGCTACGGTCGCACTCCCGCTGGCGCTGGTGAGGACTGGCGGGACCTGATCGCCGCCGGTCAGCGGGGTTCGATACAAGGCGGCGTGCGCAGGGGCGACGAGCGCGACCAGCGCGGCGGCGAGCAGAAACCTTGATGCATGCATGACGAGTCTCCAATTAGGTTACGGATTTTCCCCCCGCTCCAGAGGCTAAACGATTGTAACGAAAATGGGTGTGCGCAGATCGTCGCAGGCACGCGGTGACGCTGCGTTACAGCGCGACGGCATGCGCGAGGAATTGCATCGGCAACGGACCGGCCGCGTCAAGCGCCGCCGCGCCCGTAGCAGGCCTTGACGCTCTCGGGCTTGGGACGCGGGACGGAGGCGAAGATCGCCATGTAGCCGCCTGCAGCCGCGCCCAGATCTTGGAAGGCGGTCTGGCGGAAGCCGACCGAGGCGAGTTCGCAGCGCAGCAGTTTGGGCGGCGTGCCGTGCGAGGCGGTGCCGCGATAGGTGTCCACCACCGCCACGCGTCCACCGCTGCGCAGCGCATTGTGCAGGTGCCACATCAGCGCGAAGGGCTGGGCCACCTCGTGATACATGTGGATCATGAACACGCGGTCGATGCTGGCGGTGGGGATTGCGGGATCGTCGGGCGCACCGAGCACGACGCGCACATTGGCGAGGCCCGCATCGCCCACGCGGCGCTTGAGGCGCGCGACGACGCCGGGAACGATATCTTCGGCGATGACCTCGCCGTTGGGGCCAACGGCGGCAGCGAGCTTGAGCGTGTAATAGCCTTCGCCTGCACCCACGTCCGCGACGCGCATGCCGGGACGTACGCTGGCGAGGCGGATGACGGCGGTCGCCTCGCCCGCATGTTCGCGCGAGGCTTCGTCGGACCACCGCGCCGAAACGATAGGCGCGACAGGGCGCTCCAGACGCGGCATCGGGGGGGCGGGGGCGGCGGCGATCAGCAGCAGGGCTGTCAGCGGAAACGGGCGCATGGTCCCTCTTAGCCCAGCGACGCGCGCGCGCACAGTCTTGGCGTGAGGCCTGGCGCTGCTATGCTTGGTACCATGCAATCCCTGTTCCCCGCGCTTGTGGCGCTTGCTGTTGCCCTGCCCCTGCCCGCCGCCGCGCAAACCGGGGGGGTGTACATCCCCAAGGCGATCGAGCTGCCCGGCACCAGCGCTGCCGAGGCGACAGCGAACCAGATCTGGAGCCTGCGCGCCGCGCTGAACGTCGCGGCGCTGCAATGCCAGTTTTCACCGTTTCTGCGCACCGTGCCGCGGTACAACATGCTCATAAAGCAGCATTCCAAAGAGCTGGCGCGCGCGCAGGCGGGGGTGCAGGGCTATTTCAGGCGCACCGGCGGCAAGGCGGGGGCGAGCGCGTTCGATCGCTACAACACGCGGCTGTACCAGAGCTATGCCACACTCGATGCGCAATATGCTTTTTGCGGCGCGGCAAGCGAGGCGGCGCGCGAGGTGCTGGTGCAGCCGATCGGCCGTCTGGGTGAGATCGCGCAGGGAGAGGTGACCGACATTCGCGGATCGCTGACGCCGGTTGTGGCCGATCCGGTCGTGCTGGCAGACCTTCCCGTGGCGGACCTTTCGGAGGGGCTGGCGTGCGATGGCGGAGACCGGCGGCGGGGGCGGTGCTGAGGCGGTTTCAATCGTCGGCAAACATCTCGTCGGCGGTGATTTCGAAGGTGGGGTTGAGCACGGACAACGTGGCACCGGGAAGGTGATGGCCGACGCGCCAGCCTTCCTCCACCCGCTCGTACGTCTCGAACACCCTGCGATCCGGATCGACAAGCACGATCATCTGGACTGAACCGACGTCCTGGTAGGCCAGCAGCTTATCGACCCTGTCCGTCTTTGCGGTCGAGCGGGACAGGACTTCGAAGATCACGATCGGGAAGCGGAAGGCTCGTACCTCGGCCAGATCGACATCACGATCGCGCGGGTCACAGTAGATCGCGACATCGGGATACCGGATATGATCATGCGCAATCCGCACGCGAGGCCATCGGTGCGGCATAGCTTATCGCGCCCGCGCCGGAACCGGTTTCGTGGTCAGGCGTGGATGGGCTTCCCCGTCACCGCCATCGCGGCTTCCTTCAGCGCTTCCGAATGCGTCGGGTGCGCGTGGCAGGTGAGCGCGATGTCCTCGCTCGATGCGCCGAACTCCATCGCCTGCGCCGCCTGCGCGATCATCGTGCCCGCGAGCACGCCGATGATGTGGACGCCGAGCACGCGATCGGTCTCGGCATGCGCGAGGACCTTCACGAAGCCGTCGGTCTCGCGGTTGGTCTTGGCGCGGCTGTTGGCGAGGAAGGGGAATTTGCCGATCTTGTAGGGCGTGCCCGCCGTTTTCAGCTCTTCTTCGGACAGGCCGACCGTGCCGACTTCGGGCTGCGTATAGACAACCGCCGGGATGACCGCGTGGTTCACGATGCCGACCTTGCCCGCGATATT
>JBBQJX010000040.1:0-9518 GCA_038326295.1 Sphingomonadales bacterium | reverse complement strand
GCGGCACGCCGCCGGGGTGGATGCAGTGGCGCGGGGGCTGCGCGAGGGATCGGCCGCTCTGATCCTCGGTGCGCGGGGCGGCGGGCGCCGCGCCGTGGCGCGGGCAGCGGCCGCCCGGCTCGGGCTGAGCGCGAGGGCACTCCGCCCCGTCGCCGTTCCCGCCGAGCCCGTCGCGCGGCGCGCGCAGATCGCGCTGCTCGCGCGCGAGGCGATGCTGGGCGACCTCGCCATCGTGCTCGATTGCGATACCGGCGCGGATGATGCCGATCGCCTCGCGCACGATCTTGCTGACGATCTGGTCGCGGGATTCGACGCGCCGTTGCTGCTTCTCGCCGCTACGCGCCCGCCGTTCGCGCCCGACGCATTCGAAGTGCGCCTCGCCCCGCTCGAGCCTGCGGACCGCGCGGCGTTGTGGCGTGACGCGTTGGGCGATGACGGCGCGGCAGAGGCGCTCGCCGATCGTTTCGCGCTGGGCCCCGATGCGATCGGAGCGGTTGCGGCGCGGGTGGGCAGCGGCGATGCGCGCGCGCTGTGGGACGCCGCGCGCGCGGTCGCCGCCGCCGGGCTGGGCGCGCTCGCCGAGCGGATCGTGCCGCGTTACGGCTGGGCGGACCTGGTGCTGCCCGAGGCCGCGCTCGCCGATCTGACCGCAATCGCCGACCAGCTCCGGCACCGGAGCGCGGTGTTCGATGCGGGTGGCTTCGGCGCGAAGCACGCGCGCGCGCGCGGCGTCACCGCGCTGTTCGCCGGGCCGAGCGGCACGGGCAAGACGATGGCGGCCGAAGTGCTCGCGGGCGCGCTCGCGCTCGATCTGTACCGCGTCGATCTCTCGCGGATCGTCTCCAAATACATCGGCGAGACCGAGAAGAACCTGGGCGCGGTGTTCGACGCGGCGCAGGCCGGCGGCGCGGTGCTGCTGTTCGACGAGGCGGACGCGCTCTTCGGCAAGCGCAGCGAGGTCAAGGACAGCCACGATCGCTACGCCAATGTCGAGATCAGCTATCTGTTGCAGCGGATGGAATCGCACGACGGGCTGGCAATCCTCGCGACCAACCTCAAAAACCATCTCGATCAGGCATTCCTGCGCCGCATCCGCTTCGTCGTCGATTTCCCCATGCCCGATGGCGCGCTGCGGCGGCGGCTGTGGGCGAGCGCGTTCCCGCCCGAGACAGCGACCGAGGCGCTGGACCTCGACGCACTCGCGCGGATGGAACTGCCCGGCGGCAATATGGTGGTGATCGCGATCAACGCCGCATATTTTGCCGCCGCCGAGGCGCGGCCGGTGGCGATGCGCCACATCGCGCGCGCGGCAGCGGCCGAGTTCCGCAAGCTGGACCGCGAGTTCCGGCCGATGTGGGACGCAGGGTCGTGAGCACGCGGGGCATGGGCGGCGCGGCGCGCGCGGAACTCGCGGCGGGCGTCGGCGCGGCGGTGGGCGATGGAGCGACGGCGGCGGTGCAGGCCGTGCCGCCATCGGGTGACCGCTCGATCCCCGAACTTCGGCTGCGGCTGCCCGTGGGCGCATCGCCGCGCCGGATTGCCGAGGCGACGCGTGCTGCGCTCGCCGCCGCGCTCGGGGACCGGGGCTGATGCGCGCGCATGCCGCGCAGCGGAGCGCTCCGCCGGCGGTCGCGCCGCCGACGCGCGTCGCGCCGCGCGTCCAGCCGCAGCTTCGCATCGGCGCGGTCGACGATCCGCTCGAACGCGAGGCGGACCGCATGGCGGACGCGGTGATGGCGGGCGGCATGGCGGGCGTGGCGGGCGTGGCGGGGAACGACCGCGACGGCCCGGTCCGGCGCAGTTGCGCTGCATGTGCCGCAAAGGACGACGATCCGATCCGGCGCGAGGCGTCGGGGCGCGAGGTCGCGCCTTCGGGAGCAACGCGCGCCGCCGCCGTGCTCGCCACCGGCGGCGCACCGCTCTCGTCCGCGCTGCGCGCCTATTTCGAGCCGCGCTTCGGCCGCAGCTTCGCGCCGGTGCGGCTGCACACCGACGCGGCGGCAGGCGCGGCGGCGGACGCGATCGGCGCACGCGCCTTCACGCTGAGCGACCGCGTGGCCTTCGCGCCGGGCGCGTTCGCGCCCGAAACCGCGCCCGGCCGCAGACTGATCGCGCACGAGCTGGCGCATGTGGCGCAGCAAAGTCCGCTGGTCAGACGACAGGTGGCACCGGTTCGCCAGCGCCGCTTCGCGGACCGTGCGGGCGGCGGCACGACCGACTTCGAGGAGACGGTCCAAGACGCGCCGACGCGCACCGGCGGCGTAATCGAGGGCGATGTCCACCGCCGAGCGATCGCACCGGTGGCGGCGGGCCACCCGGCCGAGCAGGAGGTGCATAAGGGGGACGTGCACGTCCGCATGGAGACCGGGCCGACGTGTCGGATCGTGCTGCCTTTCAAGTTCGATTTCGAAGAGGATGCAACCGCTCCCGCCCCCTTCTGCCAGGAGCCGCCGTCAGCAACACCGGTCCCGCCGCTCGCTCCCGGCCGTTTGAACACGATAGGCCAAAACTACGTGCAATCGATCAATGCGGGGATGAACAACTGGTATCAGGCGAGGATCACGGGGTGCACCGGGGACTGCGCCGACCGGCCGATCCCGATCGTGATCGAGGCGCGCCGCGATACATCGGGCCCACACACGACGCTCTCGGTCGTCAACCGCAGCGGTCGCGGCAATTCGGGCACGATCTGCCTCGGGGCGAACAATCCAGCCTTCGCGCTGCACGAGGGCGGGCATCAGGTTCTGGGAGTGGGCGACGAATATGCCGAGCGCGATGCGGGCGAATTGGCAAAGCATCCGGAATGGGGTCGAAGCGAACGTGTCCGGTCCGATCGCTCGATGATGCGCGATCAGGATGCGGGGGGCGCACTTTTCCACGAACGCCATTTCCGTTTCGCGCAGGTTTTTCTGGAAGCCGCGTTTCCGGGCTGCTCGGTGCGGCTCGAAGCCTTGCCGCGTCCCATCATTCCGAGGCTGATTCTTGGTTTCGACCTGGGCTATGTCGGGACCAACCGGGGATCGGGTATCGGCATCGGCGGCAAGCTGGGTGTGGGCGTGCCGCTCGACCGCGAGCGGGTCTTCTCGGTCCTGCTCGCGGCGGAAGGCAGGGTCGTCCTGCCGACCGATTTTCGGCAGCGCACGGCGTTGTTGGGTGGAATCCACCTCGGGATCGAACGCGCTTCGTCCAGCTTCATCGGCCCCAGGATTGCGTTGGGCGTGACCGGTGGCGCGATCCATGGGGGCGGAGGCAAGGACGCTCCCGCTCGAACCCACGCGTTTGGGGAAGTCTCCGCCGACGTCGGCCTGGCGCTTGGGCCGCTCACGCTCGGCGCGCGGGGGGCGCTTGGCACCGAGATCGCCTCCGATCCTGAAGCGCTGCGCTGGTATCGATTGGGCGTTGAATTTGGAGCGCGGTTCTGATGATCCTTCGCGCGACTCGTGCTCCATCGGTGACGCCTTGACCCGCGCGCTCCTCGCGCATCCGCGCGCGCCTCGGTCCCAAGCGACCGCGCGGCCTGCCTCCGCGCCCAAGGCGATGCATCGCACCGCACAGCGGCCCGTCGCTGAAACCGCGCAACGCTCGCTCGCCAACGGCGGCCGCCCGCTCTCCGCGAGCGAGCGCGCCTATTTCGAGCCGCGTTTCGCCGCCGATCTGGCGGCGGTGCGGCTGCATACCGGACCCGCAGCGAACGTCGCTGCGCGTGGGCTTGGCGCGCGGGCGTTCGCGCTGGGGACGGACATCGCGTCGGCGACGCCCACGCTCGCGCCGCGCACGCTCGCGCACGAGCTGGCGCATGTGGTGCAGGGGGGCGGCGACTCAGTTTTGCGGCGGGAACCGGATAGCGAGGCCGATGAGCTCGATCTTATCGACACCTATGTCCGGAAACAGAACTCAAGCCCAATGACTGGCACGCTCGGTGCGGAACTGGCCTTCCGCAATCCGGAGGGCTTCACCTTGATGGTCCCGAACAATTTTGATAATGCTAAAATGGCGGCGGCGGAGGAGCGGATTGTTGATCCGCTAGACCGTGGGATCGGCATCCGCGGGCTTCCCGGTAACGGCAGCACAAGCCGTACCGATGACCTGCGCGCTCGCGACAGATCGCAATTCAACGACTACGTTGACACCTTGACGCCTGCGCAGCGGGCCACGATTGGCAGAGGAGCCGGGCGAAACAATATTGATCACACCGTCGAACTTCAGATGATCATTCGTCAACGGCCGGGTGTCTATTCGCCAGGCGCGGACCGGGTTCGTCCGCAGGATTACAATCTACAAGACGCGACCGTCAACCAGTCGCAGGGTGCGGGGCTGAATCAGCGCAACATTCGCCAGACCCGGCCCGATGCCTCCCCAAAGGAGGAGGCGACCTTCGATACGCCCGCGGGTGGCATCGCGCGCGAGCGGGATTTCAGGAAATTTTGGAACAGCCCGGCTTATCGGTCGGTGTTGCGCGGCTTTGGCTTCTACAATCTAGGTGGAGGTACCGTTTCGAGCGTAAACGCCATGGGCGACGACATCCGTGAAGGGCAGTTTGGAAGCGCCACCGTCAACGCAAGCGCTGCTGCAGGCGGCATGCTGGAAATTGGCGGGATCGCGGCAAAATCGGCCAACCTGCTGAAGTTCGGAAGGGTCCTGGGAGCTCCGGCCGCTCTCGTGAGCTCGGGCGTTATAGGGGTTCGAATAGGGACCAACCTTTATCAGAACTACGTCGACAAGGAAAAATTTATGACCGTAGGAGCGAGCGTAGAAAAAGCTACCGGCTCCAGATATTTGGGCGGGCTGGCGGCCGCGGACACGGCTGTTCTCGATGCCGCGTATCACGCACCGGAAGCAGCCTACGACTACGCTGGCGATACTTGGACCGTTCATCCCAGCGAAGTCGATTGGGACCGTACTTTGAAGCCGTGGAAATGGCTTTGATCCGGAGATGGATTAATTGATTGCTCGCCATCGCACTCGAGGTCAGAATGTTGCGGATTTCGCGTTGCGATCCGCTCCGATCGGGTTACCATCCCATAGCGCGAGGGAGGAAGCAGCATGGGCTCGGCGTTCCCAGGATCACCCCAAGTGCTGAAGGGCGGCATCGTCGCCTATCAGCTGCCCGATCTGCTGCCCAGCATCATCGTCTTCCAGTATAATCCCGATGAGGTTTCCCGCCAGATCCAGCCCAACATCAGTTCGGGCGGCGGCAGGGGGGATGCGCTGCGGCTGAACGGGCCGCCGACCGAGACGCTGACGCTCGCGGTCGAGATCGATGCCACCGATCAGCTCGAGCACCCTGCCGACAATTCGGTCACGCTCAAAAACGGCCTTCACCCGGTGATCGCAGCGCTCGAGAAGCTTGCTTATCCGCCGTTCGCGATCGTCGCCGCGAACGAGATTCTCGCGTTCGCGGGCAGCGCGTTCATCGCCGCCGAGCAGGCCCCGCTCGCGCTGCTGGTGTGGGGCGCGCGCCGCGTGCTGCCCGTGCAGCTGACCTCGCTCAGCATCAAGGAGCAGGCGTTCGACGCCGCGCTCAATCCCATCCGCGCGACCGCCGATCTGTCGCTGAAGGTGCTCACCTATCACGATCTGGATATGACCAACCCCGGCTACTGGGTGTATCTTGCCTCGTTCGCGCAAAAGCAGGCGATGGCGGGGATCAATCTGGTCGGCGACGCGTCGGGGATCACCTCGATGCTACCGTTCTAGGGGCGCGCGGTGTTCTTCCGGGGAAGCCGCTACGAATATGTCGCCGAGGCCGAACTGGCCACCGATACGCGCACGATCCACTACAAGCGGATGCGGTTCATCCCCGAGACGAACGTCGGTCGAACGACCTATGCGGTCCGGCAGGGCGATCGCCCCGATCTTGCTGCCTATGCCGGGCTCGGCGATCCC
This sequence comes from Sphingomonadales bacterium, assembly GCA_038326295.1. Lineage (GTDB taxonomy): Bacteria > Pseudomonadota > Alphaproteobacteria > Sphingomonadales > Sphingomonadaceae > JAVVHE01. The sequence continues at coordinate 3,632 of JBBQJX010000040.1, read as the reverse complement.
GAGGGTTTCTGGCGGCTGTGCGATCTGAACCGCGTGCAGCGCCCGGTCGATCTGACCGCCACGCCGGGCAGCCGGATTGCGGTCCCCGGGCCGGACGGCGGCTGATGGCGCTGCTCCCCGCCTATTTCACGGTCCAGCTCGGCTTCGCGCCGATGCCAGTGCCGCTGTTCCAGGCGCTGCGCGAGATCGAGGTCGAGACCGGCGTGGGCCGCGCCTCGATGTTCCGCCTGCACTTCGATCTCAGCCGCAACCTCTTCGGCGATTACGACGCGCTGGCGCTGCCGATCTTCCGCCCGATGCTGCCGGTCACGATCCGCGTCTCGCTTGGGCTGGGCGTGCCGCAGGCGCTCGTCAACGGCTACATCCAGGACGCGCAACTGAGCGCGAGCAACGAACCGGGCGCATCGACGCTCGAAGTGGTGGGAAGCGATGCGCTCGGCACGCTCATGGGGCTGATCCAGCAGCCGTTCACCTGGCCGAACCTGCCCGACAGCGAGATCGTGCGCGCGATTTTCGGCAAATACGCGATCGCCCCGGCGTTCGTGCTGCCCACCCCGCCGCTGCGCACCATCGCGGACACGACGACGACGCAGCAGGCGACCGATTCGATGCTGCTGTTCGAGATCGCACGCCAGCACAGCTACGAGCTGTTCATCCAGCCCGATCCGGTCGCCGGCCTCGACCTCGGCCATTTCCACCCGCCGGTCATCGGCGGACCGCCGCAGGCTGTCCTGTCGATCGATTTCGGCCGCCAGACCAATCTGACCGGCTTCCACGTCTCGAACGCGATGCTGCGGCCAACCTCGGCGATCGCGGTATCGTCCGATCCGCACACGCGCGCGCCGATCGTGTTGCCAGCCAATCTGTCGACCGATCTGCCGATGGGGATGGAGCCCGCGCTGAACCGCATCCTGCCGCCACCGATCGAGCGGCCGATCGGCGCGTATGGCGCAGCGAGCCCGGCGGAGGCGCAATTCCGCAGCCTGGCGCGGGCGACCGGGACCAGCCGCGCGATCCGCGCCACGGGCAAGGTCGATGCGGCCAAGTTCAACCGCGTGCTGCTCGCGGGACTGCCCGTCGCGATACGCGGCGCGGGGCGCGAGAACAGCGGCAATTATTATGTGGACAGCGTCACGCACCACATTTCGCGCGCGGCCTATTCGCAGGATTTCACCGCCTACCGCAACGCAGTCGGGCTGACGGGCGCGGAGATGTTCGTCGATCCGCTTGCAGCAGTCGCCTGATGAGCGTGGCCGATCGGTTCGACGACCTGGCCGGGGGGCCGACCAAGGTCTACGGCAAGTTCCGCGGCATCGTCCTCAATCCGATCGATCCGCTCAATCTCGGCCGGTTGCAAGCGAGCGTGCCCGAAGTGCTGGGCGAGGTGCCGACGGGATGGGCGACGCCGTGCGCGCCCTATGGCGGAACGGGCGCGGGCTTCTTTTCGGTGCCGCCGATCGGCGCGGGGGTGTGGATCGAGTTCGAGGCGGGCGACGTCTCGCGTCCCATCTGGACGGGCTGCTACTGGGGGACGGGCGAGGTTCCGCTGACCCCGCCGGGTTCGCCGACAATGCCGACCACCAAGATCTGGCGCAGCGATCTCGGGCTGACGGTTGCGATGAACGATCTTTCGCAGACGATCCTGGTCTCGGACGCGCTCGGCGTGAACAAGGTCGAGGTGTCGGTCGCGACGGGCACGGTGACGGTCAAGGGCCTCGCGCGTGTCGTCCTCGATGCGGCGCTGGTGCAGGAGGGCAGCGCGACCGCAATGCACCCCGCCGTGCTCGGCGATCAGCTGTTGCTGTACCTGAACACGCTGGTCGCCACGTTCAACGCGCATCTGCATCCGGGCGAGCTGGCGCTCGGCATCCTGCCTGTCACTCCCGCGCCGCCGGTGTTGCCGATGATGCCGCCTACGCCCGCGCTGGTCTCGCGCAAGGTGCTGCTGGAGTAGGCGATGGTCAATCCGATCAAACCCGGCAGCTACAAAGAGCCCGCGAACGAGGATTGGACGGGCTATGCCGGATCGATGGCCGAGGCGATCGAGATCGAGCTGAACCAGCTGCTCAAGCTGGACCATCTCGCCGAACTGCCGACCGATCCCTCCGACAACGAGGTCCGCGCCCGACGGCGGCTGTTCGTGGCGATCGCGCGCGGGGTTGTGCGGCACCTCGCGGAGCACCATGACGCGCTGACCGTCACCGTGCCGCCGCATCCGACGCACCGCGTCGAGATCGACTGGACGCCCTGATGGCCGAGCTGGATTTTCCTTTCGCGATCGACGCGCGCGGGCGTTCGGCCACCACCGACGACGACGATCATGTCCGCGACATGATCCGTCTGGTGCTGTTCACCGCCCCGGGCGAGCGGGTGAACCGGCCCGAGTTCGGCTGCGGGGTCAGGCAGCTCGTCTTTGCGCCCAATTCGGACGTGCTCGCCGCCGCGACGCAGCAGCTGATCCAGGGCGCGCTGCTTCGCTGGCTCGATGGCGTGATCGCGGTCGAATCGGTCGATGTTCGCGCCGACGACGCCCGCTTGACGATCACCGTCGCCTATTCGCGCCGCGATACCGGCGAGCGTCGGGTGGACGTGTTCGATCACCCGATCGCGGCAGGAGCGCTGCCGTGACGCTCTCCGCCGACGGCATGATCGCATGCGCCCAGGACCGGCGCTCGGGTGTGCTGCGCGATCCGGCGCACCCGCTGAACGGGATCGATTTCGTCGAATACCGCCGCGACCTGCTCGCGCCGCCGGGAAAGCAGATCGCGCTCGCGGTGACGTTCCTGAAACCGCCACCCGTGCTCGTTCCCGCCAACGTCGAGGTCCTGGGCGGGGTACGCGTCGTCGCGATCCGGCCGCTTGCGGTCGCGAGCGATCCGGCGAACCCGCTCGGACTCCTCATCTTTATCGACCGCGAGGGCGATTTCTCGAGCTACGTGCTCCGCCTGAAGCATTCCGATCTCGACGAGGAGCGCTCCGAAGCGCGCTTCGGCTTCAAGGCGTCGTGCCCGAGCGAATTCGATTGCCGGGTCGATGCCGAATGTCTGGACGACGCGCCGCCCGAGCCCGCGCTCGATTACCTCGCCAAAGACTATCAAAGCTTCCGGCGGCTGCTGACCGACCTCATCGCCGAACGTAATCCGGGCTGGCAGGAACGGCTCCCCGCCGATCTCGGCATGACGCTCGTCGAGCTGCTCGCTTATGCGGGCGATTATCTGAGTTACTACCAGGACGCGGTCGCGACCGAGGCGTATCTGGACACCTGCCTGCACCGCACCTCGGCGGCGCGGCACGCGCGGCTCATTGATTACCGGATGCACCAGGGGCGCAACGCCTGGACCTACGCGCATTTCCGCGCCGTGGCGGGAACGTCGGGGGTGGTGCCCGTAGGGGCAAAGCTCGTCACGCGCATCGGGCGGCCGCTGATCGGCGCGTCCGTGCCGCCGGGCGTGCTCATTTCCGCGACCGCCGACTTCGAGGCCGATCCCGCGCTCACCGGCGCGACGGTGTTCGAGACGACCGCGCTCGCCCGCGTCCTCGCCCGACATAGCGAGCTTCGCATCCATAGCTGGGATGACGCGCGCTGCTGCCTCGCCGAGGGCGCGACCGAGGCGTTCCTGTATGGGCTCGAC
>JBBQJX010000039.1:0-9586 GCA_038326295.1 Sphingomonadales bacterium | reverse complement strand
AGGCCCATGCACTCGCTCATGATGTTGCGGTGGAACCACGGCGGGCGAAACGTGTCCTCGGCGACCATCCAGCGCGGCGGGAAGACGACGAAATCGGCGTTGGCGCGTCCGGGCACGCTGCCGGGTGAGGTGAGGACGGTGAAGATCGAAGGATCGGGATGATCGAAGCTGACGCTCCCGAAGGTGTTGAACCGCGCCAGATCGTATTTCCAAGGTGCCAGATCGCCATGCCACGCGACGACATCGAGCGGGGAATGAGCGAGCGTCGTCGCCCACAGCGCGCCCATGAACTTCTGGACGAGTTCGAAGGGTTCGTCGCGGTCCTCGAACCACGCCACCGGCGTGAGGAAGTCGCGCGCGTTGGCGAGGCCGTTCGCGCCGATGGGGCCGAGTTCGGGGAGGCGGAAGAGCTGGCCGTGGTTTTCGGCGACATACCCCCGGGCGGAGCCATCGGGGAGGAGAGCGCGGAAGCGGACGCCGCGGGGGATCAGCGCGATTTCGCCCGGGGAAACTTCAAGGCGGCCGAGTTCGGTCAGGAGTTCGAGCCGACCCGATTGGGGGATGAAGAGAAGCTCCCCGTCGGCGTTGGCGAAGGCGCGCGCGTCCATGTCGCGGCTGGCGGCGTACAGGTGAACGGCGACGCCTTCGAGCGTGGCGGGGTGCTCGTTGCTGACCATGGTTGTGAGGCTATCGATCAGATCGGTCGGCGCATCGGGCAAGGGCGCGGGATCCCAGCGCAGGCGGTTGGGCGCGAGCGGCGTATCGGGCGCTGCGGGGACGAGGCGGCACGCGCCGTTGTAGGGCACGAACGCGGGGTGCGCGGCGCTGGGGCGCAGGCGGTAGAGCCAGCTGCGGCGGCTCTCGTGACGCGGCGCGGTGAACGCGGTGCCCGAGAGCTGCTCGGCATACAGGCCGAAGGCGGGGCGCTGGGGGGAGTTGCGGCCGATGGGCAGCGCGCCGGGGACGGCCTCGGTCTCCACGTGGTTGCCGAAGCCCAAAACGTAACCGGTCACGACTTGGGCTTCCGGCCTGCCACTTTGGGCTTCAATCCTCCGGCACTCCGAACGATCCAGTCGTGCAATCGCTCGGGATCATTAACGATCGCGGGTGGAAGCACCACGTAAGTCTTGCTCGCGGCCGACTCTGGCTTGTAGCGCAGTGGCTTCGTGCCTTCAAAGGCAAGCGCCTCGTCGCGCTCGTCGCCCGTAAACTTGAGCGCGAGACCGACGTTGGACAGCGACGCGAACGGCTGCCCGCCCGCATAAGCCATGATCCCGCCGAACATCGGCTTGAACCCGAGTTCGACATCGGGCGCAGCCGCTTGCATCAGGGACTGAAGCCGCCTTGGGTCCTCCGCGCTCATGCGTCCGCAGTCGCAGGAATCACGCCACGACGGATTTGATCGAGCTCAAGGCTCTCGAAGAGCGCCTTGAAATTGCCTTCGCCAAAGCCGTCATTGCCCTTGCGCTGGATGATCTCGAAGAAGATCGGGCCGACCATGTTTTCGGTGAAGATCTGCAGCAGCAGCCCGCCGCCGGTCTCGGGCGCGCCATCGATCAGGATGCGGCGCTTGCGCATTTCATCCACATCGTGGCCGTGGCCGGGCAGGCGCTTGTCGATCAGATCGAAATAGGTCTCGGGCGAATCCTGAAAGCGGATGCCGTTGGCGCGCAGCCGGTCCACGGTAGCGAAGATATCGTCGGTCGCGAGCGCGATATGCTGGATACCCTCGCCATTGTAGGCGCGGAGGAACTCCTCGATCTGGCTGTGCTCGTCCTGGCTTTCATTAAGCGGAATGCGGATTTTCTCATCTGGCGCGGTCATCGCTTTCGAGAACAATCCGGTCTTCTGACCCTCGATATCGAAATAGCGGATTTCGCGGAAATCGAAGATGCGCTCGTAGAAATCGGCCCAGTGCGCCATGCGTCCGCGATTGACGTTGTGCGTCAGGTGATCGAGCGTGTGGAGGCCAACCGAGCGATCGTCGCGCACGGCGCCCTCCACCGGGCGGAAATCGACATCGTAAATCTCGTGTGCGCCGTACCGATCGACAAGGTACAGCGCCGAACGACCGATTCCCTCGATCGCGGGAATGTTGAGTTCCATCGGGCCGACCCGGGCCGCGATCGGCGTGGCCCCGCGCGCCACCGCCATCTCCAGTGCGCGCACCGCGTCCGCCACGCGAAACGCCATCGCATTCGCCGACGGCCCATGATCGGCGCGGAACGATGCGGCCTGGCCACCGGTGTCCATGTTGAGCAGGAAGTTGATGTCCCCCTGCACATAGCGGCGCACGTCCTTGGAGCGGTGTGTGGCGAGATGTGTAAAGCCCATCGCGACGAACAGATCGGCCAAGGCTTGCGGATCTGGGCCGGTGAACTCGACAAACTCAAAGCCATCGAGACCGAGAGGATTGGCGCGCATTGCCCGACTCCATGGAACTGGTTACAATTGAAACTACCGAGGAGTGGAATGCCGGTCAATGGCCGTAAAGCCGAAGCTGCGTCTGGACGCATTCCTGCCCTACCGGCTTTCGGTCGCCTCCAACGCCGTATCGGACCGGATTGCGGAAACGTACCGCCGACGCTTCGGCCTGAAGGTGGCGGAATGGCGGCTGCTGGCGATCCTTGCGGAGCATGAGCGGCTGATCCCCGCCGCGCTTGGTGCGATTACGCGCATGGACAAGATATCGGTCAGCCGCGCGGCCGCCGCGCTGATCGGACGCGAGCTGGTGGCGCGCGAGCAGCATCCGGGCGACGGTCGATCGCACTATCTCGCGCTGAGCGCGGGGGGTCGGGCGCTTTACGACGAGATCGCGCCTGCGGCGCTGGCGGCCGAAGCCGAGTTGTTCGGGCAGTTTACACTAGAAGAACGGAGGCTGCTGGATACGATGCTCCGCCGGATCGAGGCGGCGGTGACATCCGACGATTGACCGTGCCGCTGTTGCAACGCAGCATCTCCGTCATGGACACGCCGATCGCACAGAACCCCGACATCCGCTTCCTCGGCCGACTGCTCGGCGACGTGATCCGCGAACAGGGGGGCGAGGCGCTTTATGCGCGGATCGAGGCGATCCGCGCGGCCTCGGTCGATCGCGCACGCGGCGGGGAGACGGGGGATGGCGGACTGGCGGCGATGGGGCTGGACGATACGCTTTCGTTCCTGCGCGGCTTCATGCTGTTCTCGCTGTTGGCCAATCTGGCGGAGGACCGCGCCAACACGACAGCCGAACCCGACGCGACGCTGGCGCATGTGGTGGCCGCGCTGCAGGCGGACGGAGTGGCAGCCGAGCGCATCGCGCAGACACTACGCCGAGCGCTGGTGATGCCGGTGCTGACCGCGCACCCGACCGAGGTGCGGCGCAAATCGATGATCGACCACCAGACGCGCGTGGCCGAGCTGATGCGACTGCGCGATGCGGGCGTGGAGGAGACGCCGGACGGCGACCGGGTGGAGGATGCGATCGCGCGGCAGATCGCGTTGCTGTGGCAGACCCGGCCGCTGCGCCGCGCCAAGCCCGGCGTGGCGGACGAGATCGAGACCGCGCTCGCGTGGCTCGCGGACGTTTTCCTGCCCGTGCACCCCGCACTCTACGCGCGCTGGGACCGCGCGCTGGGCGCGCGCACGCCAGCGTTCCTGAGCGTGGGAAGCTGGATCGGCGGGGACCGAGACGGCAATCCCAACGTGGTGGCGGGATCGCTGCGGCTCGCGACCGCGCGCGCGGGCGAGGTGGTACTGGGGCATTATATGAACGCGGTGCACGCGCTGGGCGCCGAGCTTTCGATTTCGAGCGAGCTGACCACGCCGAGCGCGGCGCTGCTGGCGCTGGCGGAGGCCGGGCACGATGCGGGTCCGTCGCGCGGGGACGAACCTTATCGGCAAGCGCTGACGGGCATCTACGCGCGGCTGGGGGCGACGTTTGCCCAAAGGATCGGCCGCGCGCCGCCACGCCCGGCGACAACCGAAGGTGTCCCCTACCCTGCCCCCGCCGACTTCCGTGCCGATCTGCGCACGCTCGCGGGCGATCTGGCGGAGCACGGCCTCGCGAGCGGCGGCGCGCTTTCGCGCCTGATCCGCGCGGTGGACGTCTTCGGCTTCCATCTGGCGCGGCTGGATCTGAGGCAGAACAGTGACGTGCACGAGCGCAGCGTGACGGAGCTGCTGCGCGTGGGCGGGGTGTGCGCGGACTATGGCGCGTTGGGCGAGGCCGAGCGCGTGACGATGCTGCGCGCGGAGATCGCCAATCCGCGCCCGCTGACCGGGCCGCAACTGGGACATGGCGAGGAGACGCGGGGCGAGCTGGCGATCCTGGCGGCGGCGGCGGACGCGCGCGCGCGCTTTGGCACGGGGGCAATCGGGACCGCGATCGTGAGCAAGACCGCGAGCGTGTCCGATCTGCTTGAGGTGACGCTGCTGCTCAAGGAGGCGGGGCTGTGGCGGCCGGGCGCGCCGCCTGCGCAAAGCCTGATGCCGGTGCCGCTGTTCGAAACGATCGCCGATCTGGAGGCCGCGCCCGCAATCATGGGCGAATGGCTGGCGATGCCCGAAGTGGCCGCGATGGCACGCGCGCGGGGCCATCAGGAGGTGATGATCGGCTATTCGGATTCGAACAAGGACGGCGGCTATCTGACCTCGACCTGGGCGCTGCACGAGGCCAGCCTCGCGCTCGCTCCAGTGTTCGCGAACGCGGGCGTGGCGATGCAGCTGTTCCACGGGCGCGGCGGAGCGGTGGGGCGCGGCGGCGGATCGGCATTCGCCGCGATCCGCGCGCAGCCGCAGGGCACGGTGGGCGGGCGCATAAGGATCACCGAGCAGGGGGAGGTGATCGCAGCCAAATATGGCAGCCGCGAGAGCGCGATCGTCAATCTGGAGGCCATGGCGGCGGCGACATTGGACGCGACGCTGGGGACGGCACCGCTGTGCGGGGCGGATGCGCGTCGGTTCGGCGCGGCGATGACCGCGATCTCGGCGAGCGCGTTCCGGGCGTACCGGGGGCTGGTGTACGAAACGGCGGGGTTCCGCGAATTCTTCCGCGCGATGACGCCGATCGGCGAGATCGCGACACTGAAGATCGGATCGCGTCCTGCAAGCCGCACCACATCGGGCGCGATCGAGGATTTGCGCGCGATCCCCTGGGTGTTCAGCTGGGCGCAGGCGCGCGTGATGCTGCCGGGCTGGTATGGCGTCGGCGCAGCGCTCGATGCGTTTAGCGACAAGGCGCTGATCGCGGACATGGCGGCGCGCTGGCCGTTTCTGCGCGCGGTGCTGGCGAACATGGAGATGGTGCTCGCCAAGTCCGACATGCGCGTGGCGGAGCGGTACGCGGCGCTGGTACCCGATGCGGGGCTGCGGGATGCGATCTTCGGGAGGATCAGGGAGGGCTGGCAGCGCACGCACGATGCGCTGTTGGCGGCGACGGGGCAGACGCGGCTGCTGGCGCGCAGCCTGGCGCTCGACGCATCGATCCGGCTGCGCACGCCCTATGTGGAGCCGCTCAATCTGCTGCAGATCGAGCTGCTCAAGCGGTTTCGCGCGGGCGAGACCGATGACCGGATCGGTGAGGGCATCCAGCTATCGATCAACGCGATCGCAACCGCGCTCCGCAACAGCGGATAGGTTTCAGCCGCCCTGGCGCGCGAAGGCCTCCCGGCGGTTGTCGCGCAGCGTCTCGCGCGGGAGCACGGTAAGCGTGGCGAGTTCGGCGGCGATGGCGATGGCGAGGCGGCGCAGCATCAGCGCATGATCGCGGTGCGCGCCGCCGGGCGGTTCGTAGACGATCCGATCGACGATTTTCAGCCGCAGCAGTTCGGCCGCGGTGATCTTGAGCGCGTCGGCGGCTTCGGACGCGCGTTTCGACGTGCGCCACAGGATCGACGCGCACCCCTCGGGCGAGATGACCGAATAGACCGCATGTTCGAGCATCAGCACGCGGTTGCCGGTGGCGAGCGCGATGGCACCCCCCGAGCCGCCCTCGCCGATGATGACCGCGATCAGCGGCACGCCGAGCGACAGGCACGCCTGCGTGCTGCGCGCGATGGCTTCGGCCTGGCCGCGCGCTTCGGCATCGATGCCCGGGAAAGCGCCGGGCGTATCGACCAGCGTGACCACGGGGAGGCCCATGCGGTCCGCGAGCTGCATCAGGCGGATCGCCTTGCGGTAGCCCTCGGGCCGCGCCATGCCGAAATTGTGGCGTACGCGGCTGGCGGTGTCCTCGCCCTTGGCGTGGCCGATCAGCATCACGCTGCGGCCCTGGAAGCGCGCAGGACCCCCCTGGATGGCGGCATCGTCGGCGAAGCCCCGGTCTCCGGCGAGCGAGGAGAAGTCCTCGAACAGGCCCTCGGCGTAATGGGCGAAATGGGGCCGCGCGGGATGGCGCGCCACCAGCGTGCGCTGCCACGGCGTCAGGCGGCCGTACAGATCCGCGAGCTGGCGGCGCGCGCGATCCTCGAGCTGGCGCGCCTCGCCGTCGCGCCCCTCCTGGTGGAGCGCGGCGGCCGAGCGATCGAGCGCCTCGATGGGTTTCTCGAAGGGGAGGTATTCGGTCACGCGGTCACACGGTCATCGACATGCCACGGTAGATGCGTGCGCGGTAGCGGCTGTCTTCCGCGTCCGCGAGCGGTGCGCCGAGGAGCAGGACCGCGCGGGCAAAGCGGCGCACCTCCTCATTATGCTCGTCGAGTGTGCGCGGCTCCTCCGAGCGGACGCGCCGCGTAAGGTTGATCTGGTTGACGGGCACGTCGTGGACGAGGCGCTCATTCTCGACCGCGAGCGTGGCGGTGAAGGCGTGGAGCGTGGTCTTGATGAAATTGGCGAGCGCGAACGCGGGGCTCGCGTCCCCCATCGGCACGTCGGGCGAGACGAGGACGAGCTGGCAATCGTCGTAGAGAGACGCCTTGCGCGCGACGCGGAAGTGGTTGGTGAGGTTGGCGGCGACGAAATCGCGGAACTCGGTCGGGGTGAGCGGCGCATCGAGTGCGAAGAGCCGGTCGGGCAGCGCGGCGAACGCGGTGGAGACGACGGTGGTGGGGCGACCCCACCGGGCGAGCGCGGCGTCCATCGCGGCTTCGACCCCGGCCTCCGCGACGACGGTTTCGATGCTGGCTCCGGGAAGGTCCGCGAGCGGTTCGCGCAACGCCGCCGCGCCCTCCGGCGTGGCGGTCAGCAGGACGACGCGCGCGACGTGGCAATCGGCGACGAACTGGCGTGCGGTTTCAGCGATATAATCCACGAGGTGTTCGCCAACGATCCACACGGTTTTCCCGCGCATCTGATCGAGGCGTTCCTGCTTGGGGCTGCCGAACAGTTCGCGTTCGGTGGTCGAGCGTTCGACGCTCAGCCCGCCCGAGGGCATAAACGTCTCGCCGCTCACCGCGCGGTCGGCGAGGAAGAAGACGGTGGCCTGCGCGACCTCGCCCTCGGTCGGCATTTTGCCCAGGTGGAGCTGGCGCAGCACGCCGCCGCCCACCTTCTTGGCCTCTTCCGCGATGCGCGCGGCGGGGAGGAAGGGCGCGTCTTCGGGGGGCGCGCGCAGCAGCCAGCTACCGTTTGCCTCGGGTGTATCCGCGCGGTCCGCCCAGCCGGCCGCGTCGAGGAAATAGCCGCCGAGCCGCAGCCGCTGGACGAGGCGCGCGGCGATGGCGCGGGTGATGAGGAACCGATCCCACGAGCATACCCCGTCGCCCTCGCGCGCGCAGGCGAGTGCAAGATCGCGGATTTCGCGCGGGTTGTCCGAATCGTGGCTCATGCGCGCGGTATCGTTGCGCGCGAGGCGGGTGAGCAGCGCCTCCACCCGGACGCCGCGGCGGAGCGCCTTGACGCACGCCGCGTGGACCGCGTTGAGGCGCTTGTTTTCGAGGATGAGCTTGCCGCGCCGCTCGAACAGGCCCGGCTTGCCGCCAGTGCCGCTCAGCCGGTCTCCGTCCACCGGGCCCGGCGCGATGGCGTTGAACTGGACCTCGGGGCCGAGATAGCGCGCCATCGATTCGACCATCGCACGCTGGCCCGCCTTGGAGACGGCATAGTCCGCGCGGTTGGGATAGGCGACCGCGAGGTATTTCTCGCCGCCGAAATAGCTGGAGACATTCAGGATATAGCCGGACTTCTGCGCCTTCATCAGCGGTACGACGTGGTGCATCAGCAGGTAATTGCTGACCAGGTTGGCATCGAGCGTGTAGGTCCACGCATCGACATCCATGTCGACGACCATATCCTCCGCGCCCGCGACGCCCGCGTTGTTGATCAGGTAATCGATCCGTCCGAACGCCTTCAGCGTCGCGTCCACCGCGCGGCCGAGCGAGGCGAAATCGCTCACGTCCACGCCAGCCATCGTCTGCACACGGCGCTCCACGCCCGCGAAGCCCACATCTTCGAGTTCGCTCACGATCCGCGCGCGCGCGACCGCGAGTTCGGACTCGCGCCGCGCGACGATCATCACCTTCGCCCCCGCCACCGCGAGCAGGCGCGCCACCTGCCCGCCGATCCCCGCCGAGCCGCCGGTGATCAGCGCCACCTTGCCCAGATGCAGCCCGGTGATGTTCTCGCTGAAGCCGGGCATCGCCTTGCGCGCGCCGGTGGCCTCGCCGATGCTCTGGGGCACGTACAGCGTCACGTCGCGGATCTTGCTTTCCTTCAGCAGGATGCGCGCGGCGTGGCCTGCGATGAAGCGGATGTTCTCGGGCTCGTCGTTGGTGAAGCGGACGATCTGGTTGCCCCACTCCGCCTGCCGCCGCCGTCCGTGCGCCACATCGATCTCGGACTCGTCGCGCCAGATGCGGATCAATTGCTCGGTCGCGGCACGCATCACATGCGCGTAAATGTCCCCCGCGCCATCGGTAGCGTTCGAGAGGAACACGAAGCGCGGTTCCTGCAGCAAGCTGTCGTGGCGCTTCCAGTAGCGGCTGAGCGTCCGGGCGAGCGCAATCGCGCCGCCGAGTTCCACGTCTATGAAGGCGTCCACGTCTGCGTCGCTCGCGCCTACCAGCGTGCCCGTGAACTCGTCCGCGCCGCGCGCGGGCATGAGGAGCGCGCCGGTGATGGGCATGGTCGCGGCGGTATAGGCTTCGAGCGCGTCCGCCATCGCGGCCGGTTCGCCCCGGTTGAAGCGCACCACGCTCAGCCGTTCGCCCCCGCCTTCCGCCTTTGCACGCGCCTGCGCCTGCGCCACGTCAGCCTGCCGCGCGAGACCCAGCAGCACATGCGCGCCGCACGCGATCTGGACGCGGGCAATCTCGAGCGCCTCCTCCCACCCGTCCCCCGCCGCGATCAGGACCGCCAAGCCGGTGCCGTCCATCGAGCGCATCGAGGGACGCGCGAGATAGGTCGATCGCGCTTCCTTGCGCACGGTCATGCCGTGCGTCACCTCGAAATCATGGCCGTTGAACGCCGCCGATTCGTCGCTGCCGAGGAACACGGCGGTGGCGGCGATATCGGCGGGGGTGGGAAAGGTCTTGCCCTTGGGCGCGCCATCGGTGGCGCGTTCCAGGGACATCATGTCGAAGAACTGCGCCTGCGTGGTGCCCGGACCGTCGCCGCGCGCGGTATCCATCGCGGCGAACACGGTGCGGATGCGCTCGCTCGCGATCGGGCC
>JBBQJX010000038.1:0-9632 GCA_038326295.1 Sphingomonadales bacterium | reverse complement strand
ATGGCCGGCGGGTCCGCGAAAGAAGCCGCGCCCGCACCCGTCGCGAGCTTCTGCGGCGGTGGTGCCACCGACGATCGCCGTGGCGGCGACCGCCAATGCTAAAAAGGTCTTCATTCAATCCTCCTGACCCAGGTGCCTTTTGTACGGCACGCGAAGCACAACACCCTCGCGAACGTTCTGGATCCGCGACGATGCGAGCAGCTATTCCTCGGTCTTGAGAAGCACGCTTTCGCCGATCAGCAAAAAGATCAGCACCGGGCCCCATGCCGCCACGAACGGTGGCACCGCACCGAAATCGCCCATCGCCAGCAGGAAATTGTCCGCCACGAAGAAGCCGAAGCCCAGAAACATGCCCGCCACCGCACGTACGAACAGCTTGCCCGAGCGCGCCAGCCCGAACCCTGCGAGCGCGCCCAGCAGCGGCATCATCAGCGCAGACAGCGGCCCGGCAAGCTTGTGCCACCAGGCGCTCTCCAGCGTGCCGACCTGTTTGCCGTCGGCGCGCGCGGCATCGATCTCGCGGCGGAGCTGGCCAAACGAAAGCGCGCTCGGATCGGGCGCGCCACCGATGAAGCGCTCGGGGAGGACGGTGGTGCGCCAGAAGCCCTGCGGCCGTTCGATGTTGCGCCCGCTCGCGACATCGAAACGGCCCACGTCGCTCAGCGCCCAGCCGCCGTCCGTGAATCGCGCCTCACGTGCGCGAACGATCGCGGTCAGGCGCGTGCTGTCGGCACGTTCGTACAGCACGAACTCGCTCAGTCGTGCGCCGACGCCCTGCCCATCCATGCGGGCGGCATGCATCAGGTTGAACCCGTCGCGCGCCCAGACTTCGGTGGGGCCGAGCCCCAGCGTGCGCAGCGGTGCATAATCGGCGGTCTTCCACCGGTTGAGCGTCTCGTTGGTGCGGGTGAGTACCAGTTCGTCGAACGCGAAGCTCGCCGCCGCCACGCCGAGCGCGACCGCGAACAAAGGAGCCAGGATCTGGTGCGCGGAAATCCCCGCCGCCTTGAAGATCACCACCTCGCCCTGCGCGTTCAGCGCACCCAGCGTGATCAGAGTAGCAAGCAGCACCGAATACGGCAGGAACTGCGCCACCAGCTGCGGCGCGCGCAGCGTGGTGTAGGTCCACACGTCCGCGCTTGTGTTGCCACTGACCGCGAGGATGCGCCCCGCCTCTCCCACCAGGTCGAGCGTCAGCAGGATAAGCACGAGCGCGATCAGCACCGCGACCGTGCGTGTGAGGAACATCGAGCCGACGTAGCGCGCGATCGTTCGGCTGGGGATGAGGCCGCCCATCAGCCGGTCGCGACGGAGGCGGGTTCGGTGGTGGGCTCGGGCCTGGTGAACAGCTTGACGAGCGCCTTTGTGATCGCGGCTGTCGCGCGCTCGAACCCGCCGATCGGCGCGCCCGCAGGCTTGAAGGCGAGGATGTAGAACAGCCACAGGCACAGCGACGCAAACGCGACGAACGGCAGCCACTGGCCCCAGACGGGATCAATCTGCCCCGCAGCGCCGACGCGTTCGGTATATTCCGAGCTTTTATGATAGCCCACCAGCAGCAGGATGCCGAGGAACACCCCGAGCGCCGAAGTCGAGCGCTTGGGCGGCACCGCCAGCGCCACCGCGAGCAGCGGCAGGAAGGCCATGATCACGACCTGGATGATGCGCCGCTGCGCCGATGCGATGCTCGGCGCGCGATCAGCGGCGGGCCTGGACGTATCGCCGCTCACGCGAACGAGCTCGGGCAGCGTCAACTCGATCTCCTTGCCACCCCTGCGGCGGAAACCTTCCATGCGCGGCAGATTGATGGGAATGCTGTGCTGCTGGAAGGTCAGGACGCGGGGCGCAGTGAAGCCGGGCTGATCCTGCACCAGCACCCCGTCGCGCAGGCGCAACAGGATCGTATCGGGATCGTCCGTCCCCAGAAACTGCCCGCGCGCGGCGGTGACGGTGACCGCGCCATGTTTGGGCGTTTGGGTGCGCACGAACAGCCCGCGCAGGTCCTGCCCCTTGTCGAGGCTGGCCTCGACCCGCAGCGCGGTGGTGGCACCCAGCCGCGTGAATTCGCCCACCTTGATGCTGGCTCCGAGCGCGCCGGTCCGCAGCTCGTAGCGCAACTCCTCGTAAGAATAGCGCGAGACGGGCTGGATGTAACCGACGATGGCGAAGTTCACGAGCGCTGCCCCCAGCGCATAGAGGTAAGGGACACGAAGCATACGGACATATCCGATCCCCGCCGCGCGCATCGCGTCCAGCTCCGAACTGAGCGCCAGCCGCCGGAATGCGAGCAGGATGCCGAGCATCAGGCCCAAGGGCACGCCCAACCCCAGATATTCGGGCAGCAGATTGGCGAGCATGCGCCACACCACGCTGACCGGCCCACCCTCGCGGATCACGAATTCGAACAGGCGGCCCATGCGATCGAGCAGCAGCAGCATCGCCGCGACGACGATCGCGCCGAACAGCGGCACCGCGATCCGGCGCGCGAGATAGCGATCGAGCGACTGGAGCAAGGGCGGTCCGTATGTGCGCGGCGGGTCGCCGCTTTAGTGGGGACGCCGCGCGCGATGCGCCAGCGCCTATTCGAGGTCGAAGTCGATCGTCACCTGCGCGGAAAGCCCGACCTGCCCCGGCTGCACGGGTGTCGGCGCGCTGTCGGCCGCCATCGACATGCGCATCGTCGGCATCGGGCGCGGAGGCTCGGCCCCCCCCTCCACGATCCGCGCGATGCGTTTTACGCGCATCCCCGCTGCGCGCGCATACAGCTCCGCCCTTGCGCGTGCCTTGGCGACCGCCTGCGTGCGCGCCTTATCGAGCACCGGCTCCTCGTTCGCGATGCGAAACGTCGGCCCGCCGATCTGGTTCGATCCCGCCGTGACCAGCGCATCGATCACCGCGCCACTACGCTGCAGATCGCGCAATTTGACCGACACGGTGTTCTGCGCCTGATACCCCGTCAGCTGCGGGGCCTTGCGATCCTGATAATCATATTGCGGCTGCAGGCTGAGCCCAACCGTCTGGATATCGGCTTCCGCCACCCGCGCCCCGCGCACGGCGGCGATCACGCGGGCCATCTGCTGCGCATTCTGGCGCGAGGCTTCGGACGCGGTGGCTGCGGTGGTGACGACGCCCGCCGTGATCTCGGCCAGATCGGGCACCTGATCGACGCGCGCTTCGGCAGTCACGGTCAATACGGTAGGGATTGCCGCAGGCTGCGCCTCGGCCGGGATCGTCATTGCGGCGATCGCGAGGATCGCGAGATGGGCCAGGCGCATCGGAACTCCTGCATAAAAGATGTTCCGACACGCTCTGGCCCAAGGCTTGTCAACGGGACGTGAACGCCCCGGCCGACGGATTAGACGCGCTGTCGGCCGGTCACCAGGTTGTAGATGAACAGCACGACGACCGCGCCGATGGTTGCCACGATGATTGATCCGAATGTCCCACCGACGCCGATGTTGAACACGTTGGTCGACAGCCATCCACCGACGAAGGCACCGACGATGCCCAGGATGATGGTAACGATGATCCCGCCGCCATCGCGGCCGGGCATGATGAACTTGGCCAGCGCACCGGCGATGGCACCGATGATGATCCACCAGATGAAAGAACCGGTCATCGCGAACTCCTGTTTTGTGTCGGGCGAACATTCGCCGCGTCATCTAAACAGTTTCGGCTACACAGCGTTCCGTCGTCCCGTCGCGAGATTGTAAACAACCAGGAGCACCACCGCGCCGATGGTCGCGACGATCAGGCTGCCGAACCAGCCCGAGCCAAAATCGAGGTGGAGCACGTTGTTGATGAGAAACCCGCCGACATAGGCACCGACGATACCGAGCACGATGCTGACGAGGAAACCGCCCTCACGGCCCGGAACCACCGCCTTGGCGATCATGCCGGCAATCGCGCCGACGATAATCCAGCCAAGCCACGTATGATCGTGAAGATAACCCATGATCCGATCCTCCTGGTACGGTGGCACCCCTGCGAGTGACATTCATTATGCGTACGAAAGGACGCGTTGGCAAGCGTAACGACGTGCGGCTATCGCCAGAACGAGGCGCACTGCCTACCTCCCCGCTTGCACCACGCGCATTAGCGATGTAACACAGTCATCGAAAATTCGCGAGATGAGTAGCCCCATGCACGGAACATTGCCCGTACCGCTGGACGACGATCAGCGCGTAGCGCGTGCGAGCGCGCGCCGCCGCACGCGGCTGCTGTGGGCAGGGGTCGTGGCGGTTCTGGTGGCGATCGCCGCGTTCGTGATCGTGGGACGCGACAAAGCGGCGCAGACAACGGCGGCCACGAAGACGAGCGCCGCGCCCCCGCCCGTGGTCAGCGTGATCGTGCCCGGCAATGCGGCGGTCGCGTCCGAGGTGCGGCTGACGGGATCGATCGCGGCGCGTCGTTCGTCGCCCATAGGGGTCCAGGGCGATGGCGGCATGATAACCGCGGTGCTGGTGAAGGAGGGCGATTACGTCCGCCGCGGCCAGGTCCTCGCGCGCATCGATCGCGCGGTGCAGAACGAGCAGATGGCTGCGATGAGCGCTGGTATCCGGCAGGCCCAGGCCGACGGCGCGCTCGCGCAGGCTGAGCTCGATCGTGCGAAGGCGCTCGTCGCTCGCGGCTTTATTTCCAAGGCGGATATCGATCGCAAGACGGCGGCGCGCGATTCGGCGAACGCAAAGGTGGGCGTGGCGCGCGCGCAGGCGGGCGAGATGCGCGCGCGTATCCAGCGGCTCGACGTGCGCGCGCCCAGCGACGGCATCATCCTCGCGCGTAGCGTGGAGGCGGGTCAGGTGGTCGGCGCGGGCAGCAGCGCGCTCTTCACGCTCGCCGAAGATGGCGCGATGGAGTTGCGCGGGCGCGTGGCGGAGCAGGATCTGGCGCACATGCGTCTCGGCCAGTCCGCCAAGGTCCGGCTGGTAGGCACGGGCGACGTATTCACCGGGCGGGTCTGGCTTGTCGATCCCGTGGTCGATCCGCAGGGGCGCCAGGGCATGGTGCGGATCGCGCTTGGCCGCGATCTCCGGCTGCGTCCGGGCGCGTTCGCCAACGGGACGGTCGCGACGGGGTCCGAGGAGCGCCCGCAATTGCCGCAATCGGCGGTCCAGTCCGACGACAAGGGCAATTACGTCCTGATCGTGGGCGCGGACGACAAGGTGGAGCAGCGCCGCATCGAGGTCGGCGATGTGGGCGATGCCGGATTGACGATCCGCTCGGGCCTGACGGGTCGCGAACGCGTGGTGGCCAACGCCGCCGCCTTCCTGCAGCCGGGCGAAAAGGTCGCGCCGGTGTTAATCGCCGCCGATAAGGGGTAACAGACCGTCATGCGCAACATCTCGTCCTGGGCGATCCGCAACCCGATCCCGCCGATCGTGCTGTTCATGATCCTGACGCTCGCGGGCATCGTCTCGTTCGCGCGCATGGACATCAACGCGATGCCCGATATCTCCGCGCCGTTCATCAGCGTATCGGTCAGCCAGCCCGGTGCTGCCCCGGTGGAGATCGAGAAGCAGATCACCCAGCGCGTCGAGGGTGCGGTCGCGGGACTGGGCAACGTCAAGACGATCACATCGTGGATGCGCGAAGGTTCGTCGCAAACCAATATCGAATTCCAGCTCGGCACGCCCGTGGATCGCGCCGAGAACGATGTGCGCAACGCGGTCGCGAACATCCGCTCGACGCTGCCCGGCGGCATTCAGGAGCCTTACGTTCAGCGCATCAATTTCGATGGCGGAGCGATCGCCTATTATTCGGTTTCCACCTCGGACATGACACGCGAGGAGCTGAGCTGGTTCGTCGATAACACGATCGCCAAATCGCTGCTCTCGATCAACGGCATCGCCAAGATCGATCGCGGTGGCGGCGTGGACCGCGAGATCCGCATCGAACTCGATCCCGCACGGCTGCAAAGCTACGGGATCACGGCCGCACAGCTGAACGATCAGCTGCGCCAGCTCAATGTGGACGCGCCGGGCGGCCGGACGGAAATCGCTGGATCGGAGCAGTCGCTGCGCGTTCTCGGCGGCGCCAAGACCGCGCAGGGACTGGCCGAAACGCGCATCGCGCTCGCAGGCGATCGCACCATCGCGCTCGGCGACGTGGCAGACGTGCGCGACAGCTATGCCGAGGTGCGTCAGCTGGGGCGCATGAACGGCCGCGACGTGGTGAGCTTCGGCGTGTTCAAGGCCAAGGGCGCTTCCGAGGTCAGCGTTTACAAGGCGATCGAGGCGAAGCTCGCGGACATCAAGAAGGCCCACCCCAAGGTCAATTACGAGCTGATCTTTACCAGTGTTCCTTACACGCTGGACCAGTATCACAGCGCGATCGACGCGATGGTCGAAGGTGCGGCGCTTGCAGTCATCGTCGTCTGGCTGTTCCTGCGCGACTGGCGCGCGACCGCGATCTCGGCGCTGGCGATCCCGCTCAGCGCCATTCCCACCTTCTTCATCATGCAGATGATGGGCTTCACGCTCAACACCATCAGCCTGCTCGCACTCAGCCTCGTGGCGGGCATCCTCGTCGACGATGCGATCGTCGAGATCGAAAACATCGTGCGCCACATGCGCATGGGCAAATCGGCCTATCAGGCCTCGCTTGAAGCCGCCGACGAGATCGGCCTCGCGGTCGTCGCCACCACGTTTTCGATCGTGGCGGTGTTCCTGCCCGTGAGCTTTATGCCCGGCATTCCGGGACAGTTCTTCAAGGAATTCGGGCTGACCGTCTCGGTCGCCGTCCTCATCTCGCTGCTCGTCGCGCGCCTGATCACGCCCATGATCGCGGCGTATTTCCTCGACGCCCGCGCAGCGCTGCACGAGCACAAGACGCCTGGCTGGGTAACACGCTATGTCGTCCTGCTTAATTGGACGCTGCGCCACCGCTGGCTCACGATTTTCGCCGGCGTCGTCGCCTTAGTGCTGACCGTGTACGGCGCAACCACGCTTCCCGCGACCTTCCAGCCGACGACGAACAACAACGATTCGGTCGTGCAGGTTCAGCTGCCGCCCGGCGTGCGGCTGGCCGACGTCCAGCGCGTCTCGGCGCAGGCGGATGCGATCCTGCGCGCGCAACCCGAGGTCAAACACGTTTACCAGTCGATCGGCGGCGGTGAGATCAACGAGGCCAATCTCTACGTCACGCTCGTCGGCCCGCATGATCGCAAGGCCACCAGCGACCAGTTCGAAAAGCGCGTCGCGCCACTGCTGCAGAACATCGCAGACGCGCGCGTCACCTTCCAGTCGCAGCGCGGCGGCGGGGGGCGCGATACGACCACCATGCTGGTCGGCGACGATCCCGAAGCCCTGAATCGCGCCGCGCGCAGTCTGCTCGAAGACATGCAAAAGCTCCCCATGCTGCGCAATCCCCTGATCGCGGACGATTTCGGCCGACCCGAAATCTCGATCAAACCGCGCTTCGATCTTGCCGCCGATCTTGGCGTCTCGGTCGCCGCGCTCAGCAACACCGTGCGCATCGCCACGCTGGGCGAGATCGATCAGAACATGGCGAAGTTCAGCCTGTCGGATCGCCAGATCCCGATCCGTGTGAGCCTGAAAGCGAGTGCGCGGCGCGATCTCTCGATGCTGGAAAATCTTCCGGTCCCCACCGCGAACGGCGGCAGCGTACCACTCAAGGTCATCGCCGACATCCGCTTCGGCGAGGGGCCGAGCGTCATCCGGCGCTACAATCAGGTCCGCCGGGTGGTCATCGGCGCCGATCTCGCCTCGGGCGAAACCGGCACCGCGATGGCCGCCATCGCAAAAACGCCCACGATGCTCCACCTGCCCGCAGGCGTGGCCGAAGCCAAAACCGGCGATGCGCAGGTGCAAGATGAATTCATGAGCGGCCTGCTGACCGCGATCGTGGCGGGCATTTTCCTCGTCTTCGCGGTGCTGGTGCTGCTGTACCGCCGCATCCTGCCGCCCTTCGTCAACATGGCATCGCTGCTGCTCGCGCCGGCGGGCGCGGTCGTCGCGCTGCATCTGGTCGGCTGGCCTTTCTCGATGCCGGTGGGGATCGGCATGCTGATGCTGTTCGGCATCGTGGCGAAGAACTCGATCCTGCTCGTCGACATGGCGATCGAGGAACAGCGCCACGGCGCGAACCGCGACGAGGCGATCCGCGCGGCGGGTCTCAAGCGCGCGCAGCCGATCGTCATGACTACGGTCGCGATGGTGGCGGGGATGATCCCGATCCTGATCGGCTTGACGGGCGATAGCACGAGGCGCTCGCCGATGGCGGTCACCATCTTCGGCGGGCAGATCCTGTCGACCGTGCTCACGCTGCTGCTCGTGCCGGCGGGCTATTCACTCTCCGACGGTTTCGAGCGCTGGATGGGACCAAAGCTGGCGCGGCTGCTGACCACGCACCATGGTGCGCCCGTGCGACCCGGTGCTGCTCCCACGCCAGCCCCGGCCGAGTGAGGGCACGCGCACGGCCGCCGACCGTTCCGCCGCCATGCCATTGAAGCCGATCGTCATCGACCGCGCGCGGCCCATGCGCCGCTTCGCGACCGCGCTGCTCGGGGCCATGGCGCTCGTATTCCTCGTCGCCAACCACTTCACGCCCGCCTACCCCGGCCTCGCCTATCTGCGCGCGTTTGCCGAAGCCTCGATGGTCGGCGGGCTGGCGGACTGGTTCGCGGTCACCGCGCTCTTCCGCCACCCGCTCGGCGTCCCCATCCCGCACACCGCGATCGTGCCGCACAACAAGGACCGCATCGCCGAGACCATCGGCCGCTTCCTGCGCGAAAACTTCCTCGTCACCGGCGTCGTCGCGCGGCGGCTCGAACATATGGACCTTGCGGGCGCCATCGCGCGGAGGCTGGCGCGTCCCGAACCCTCGGGCAAGCTCCGGCGCGCCTTCGCCTCGATCGCGCGCCAGCTGCTGGCGGCACTGGACGATACCGCCATCTCGGCCACTATCCGGCGCGGCGTGACACAGCGACTGGCGGCGCTGGACTGGGGCATTCTGGGGGCCGATCTGATCGATGCCGCAGTCGAGAACCGCAAGCATGGCGCGCTGGTCGATGCGGGGCTAAAATGGACCGCAGCCGCGCTGAAGGACAATGAAGAGTTCATCCGCAAATCGGTCAAGGACCGCGCGGGCTGGTTCATCCGCGTCGCCGGACTGGACGAGGAGATCAGCGACCAGATCATCGGCGCGCTCACCAAAACGCTCGACGAACTCGCCACCGATCCCGCGCACCCGTTGCGATTGAAGGCCACGGGATCGCTCGTCGGCCTCGCCTTCGACCTGCGCCACGACGCGGGGGTGCGCGCGCGCGTCGAGGGCTTCAAGGCGGACGTGCTTGGGCACGCCACCGTCACGGCGTATCTGGACGGGCTGTGGGCCTCGCTCAAATCGGGCCTGCTCGACGCGACCGCCGATCCCGATGCGCTGGCGAGCGGCACCGTCGGCACCGCGCTCACCCGGATCGGCGCGCGGGTAGAGGCGGACGCTGGCTTGCGCGCCACGATCAACGGCTATGCCCGGCGTGCCATCGTGGCCGCAGTGGCGGGCTATGGCGGCGAGGCGGTGGGGCTGGTGACCGATACGATCCGCGGCTGGGAAACGCAGACCGTGGTCGACAAGCTGGAGGGCATCGTCGGCCGCGATCTCCAGTATAT
>JBBQJX010000037.1:0-9730 GCA_038326295.1 Sphingomonadales bacterium | reverse complement strand
CGTCGGCGATATCGAGGCCGATCTGCTTGCTGCGCGCGGCGAAGCCCCCGCCGCCGTCACGCGCAAGAAGCGCGAGGGGATCGTCTACACCCCCGATTTCGTCACACGCTTCCTCGTCGATCGCACACTGGGCGAGACCGTCGGCACCATCCGCGCGGAGCTGCTGGCCAAGCACACCGACGGTTCGGACCCGAATGGCGCGATTATATGGGTCGGCCCCGAGGTCGATTACTGGCAGGCGTTTCTCGCGCGGCTCGAGCGGCTGACCATCCTCGATCCCGCGTGTGGGTCGGGTCACTTCCTCGTCGCCGCGTTGGATTGGCTCGCCGAAGAAGGCCGACGGGCGCGCGAGCGCGTGCGCGAGCTCGATCGCTTCGCCTTCGTGCCCACCGAGGATGCCGCGCAGAAGGCGATCATCACGACCAATCTGTTCGGCGTCGACGTCAACGCCGAATCGGTCGAGATCACGCGGCTCTCGCTCTGGCTCAAGACCGCGCGCAAGGAGCAGGTGCTCGTCTCGCTCGATAGCAACATCCGCGTCGGCAACAGCATCATCGAGGACGCCGACTACCACGCGCGCGCATTCGTCTGGCGCGAAGCGTTCCCCCAGATCGTCGCGGATGGCGGCTTCGATATCGTGATCGGCAACCCGCCGTACGTTCGCATGGAGCACCTGAAGCCTATCAAGCCCTATCTCGAAAAGCGCTACGCGGTCGTCTCCGATCGCGCCGATCTTTACGCCTATTTCTTCGAGCTTGGCGTGCGGCTGCTCAAACCCGGCGGGCGGCTCGGCTACATCTCGTCGTCCACCTTCTTCCGCACCGGATCGGGCGCGCCGCTCCGGCAATGGCTGTCGCAGAACGCCGCGATCGATACCGTGATCGATTTCGGCGACGCGCAACTGTTTGCGGGCGTGACGACCTATCCCGCGATCCTGACGATGACGAGGACGCAGGACGCGGGCGACGGCGATCTGCGGTTCCTGAACCTCAAATCCGTGCCTGCCGATCTCGGGCAGGCGTTCGCCGATGGCTCGCGTGCCATGCCGCGCGCGCGGCTGGGCCAGGGATCGTGGCGCTTCGAGAGCGACGCGTTGGACGCGCTCCGCGCCAAGATGGCGGCGGGGCGCCGGACCTTGGCCGAGGTGTATGGCCCGCCACTGCGAGGCATCGTGACCGGCCTGAACGAGGCGTTCGTCATCTCGCGCACGCGGCGCGACGAACTCGTCGCCGCCGATCCGTCCGCCGCCGCGCTGCTGAAGCCCTTCCTGATCGGCGAGAACCTGAAGCGCTGGCACGTCGAGAGCAACGATCTGTGGCTGATCTACGCCCCCAAGGGCCGGGTGGATATCGAGGCGCACCCGGGCCTGAAGGCGCATCTGTGGCCGTTCAAGGCGCGGCTCGAGGCGCGGGCGACCAAGCAGGCGTGGTGGGAACTGCAGCAGGCGCAGGCGGCGTATGAGCAAGTGTTTGAGCAGCCCAAAATTGTTTACTGCGACATAACAAACAGCAACCCTTTCTCGATTGATCGCACGCGCGCGTTTCTCGCAAACACGGCATACTTCGTCGCATCGGACGATCATCAAACGTGTGCGGTTCTAAACAGTCGAGCCGCATGGTTCTTCTTTCGGGCTCGGAGCGCAGTCGCGCAAAATGGTTACCTGCGGCTTCGTACCGAGTTCGTTGGTCCTCTGCCGCTTCCCGGCAAAACCGGCGACGCCAGAACCGGCGATCTTGTTGAGATAGCACAATTGGCGGCTTACGAGCGGTCAGCGTTGGTCGGGACCGTCCACCACCGTCTCGGCGACATCGCGCCCGCCGCCACGCACCTGCCCGCGTTCCGCAAATGGCCCGGCCTCGATTTCGCGGCGCTCCGCGCGCTGTTCCAGAAGCGCCTCAAGCAGGACATCCCCGTGAACGAGCGCGATCAATGGGACCAATACCTCGCCGCGCGCCGCGCCGAACACGCCGCGCTCGCCGCGCGCATCGCGGACGCGGAAGCCGAACTCAACGCCCGCGTCGACGCGCTCTTCGGCCTCACCCGCGACGAGACCGCCCTCATCGCCCAAACCCTCGCGGGCCAGTACTGATCTCTGAGTTGGAGGACACGGTCGCTCGTCCGCGTCCGCCCGCTGTGTCCCTCGCGCCTGAGGGACGGCACGGGGTCGGGCGCAACCCCAACTCGCCCTTGCATTGTAGGATCGATTGCCCGAGACTCTGCCCCAAGGCGCAGGGACCGATTCGCCGCCGCGCGCACCGCAGTTCCACCGTGAAAACCGCATTCTGCGTGACCTTCGTGACCTTAGGCGGTCTCCTCGAACAGCTCGCGGCCGATCAGATAGCGCCGGATCTCGCTCGTCCCCGCCCCGATCTCGTACAGCTTGGCGTCCCGCAACAACCGCCCCGTCGGGTAATCGTTGATATACCCGTTCCCGCCTAAACACTGGATCGCCTCCAGGGCCATCCACGTCGCCTTCTCCGCCGACAGCAAAATCGCCCCCGCACAGTCCTTGCGCGAAGTCTCCCCCCGGTCGCACGCCTCCGCCACCGCATAGGCATAAGCCCGGCAGCTGGCATGCGTCACATACATGTCCGCGAGCTTCGCCTGCATGATCTGAAACGTCCCGATCGCCTGGCCGAACTGGCGGCGCTCGTGAACATAGGGCACCACCACATCCATCGCCGCCGCCATGATCCCCAGCGGGCCTCCCGCCAGCACCGCGCGCTCGTAATCCAGCCCGCTCATCAGCACCCGCGCGCCCGCGCCCTCCTCGCCCAGCACATTCTCGTACGGCACCTCGCACCCGTCGAACACCAGCTCGCACGTATCGCTGCCGCGCATCCCCAGCTTGTCGAGCTTCTGCGCGGTGGTGAACCCCGCTTGTCCACGCTCGATCAGGA
The DNA here is from genome assembly GCA_038326295.1 of Sphingomonadales bacterium. Classification (GTDB taxonomy): domain Bacteria; phylum Pseudomonadota; class Alphaproteobacteria; order Sphingomonadales; family Sphingomonadaceae; genus JAVVHE01. The sequence continues at coordinate 6,830 of JBBQJX010000037.1, read as the reverse complement.
ACGCCGTAATCCCGCGCGGCCCCGCTTCGGGATCGGTCTTCCCATAAACCACCAGCGTATCCGCCTCGGGCCCGTTGGTGATCCACATCTTGGAGCCCGTCAGGATGTACCGGTCGTTGCGCTTCTCCGCTTTGAGCCGCATCCCGATCACGTCCGATCCCGCACCGGGTTCGGACATCGCAAGGCTGCCCACATGCTCGCCCGAGATCAGCCTGGGCAGATAGCGCGCCTTCTGCTCCGCAGTGCCCCAGCGCGCGATCTGGTTGATGCACAGGTTGGAGTGCGCGCCGTAGCTCAACCCCACGCTCGCCGACGCCCGGCTGATCTCCTCCATCGCGATCACATGCGCCAGATATCCCATGCCCGCGCCGCCATCGGCTTCGGGCACCGTAATCCCATGCAGCCCGAGCGCGCCCAGCTCAGGCCACAGATCGCGCGGAAACTTGTTCTCGGCATCGATCGCTGCGGCACGTGGCGCAATCCTGTCGCGCGCGAACGCGGCGACGGTGTCCCGCAGCGCTTCGAGGTCGGGGCCGTGGGCGAAGCGCAGGGTGGTGAGCATGGACGCGAACTAAGCCGACGGATAGGGGATTGGAAGCATCGACCTCTAGTTTTGTGTCGCGTAGCAATGGGAGTTGTGAGTGGAATCGAAAATCGAACTCGGTAACATGATTCGACGCGCTCGGACGCGGGAAGGACTTACCCAAACGGGTCTGGGAGAGAAGGTCGGGGTATCGCAGGGCACCATTGTCCAATGGGAAAAAGGGCGGGTACCAAATCCAGAGCAGATGCTGAATTTGGAGAGGGTTCTAGGTAGCTTAATGAAAAACAAGCCTAAGGGCGATCATGTTCTGCGGTCCGACGTTTCTAGCTTTGGTCTTTGGCTTACAAGCGAGCGCATTGCCGCAAACCTCTCGGTCCCAGAGTTAGCCAAAAAGGCCGATGTGAGCCCGCCCGCTGTGTACAACATTGAAAGCGGTAAGACGCAAAATCCACAAAGTGAGATTAAGAAAAGACTGTCTAAGGCATTAAAGAAAGCGGTACCCGACGAAGTAATCGAGGATACGAAGGAAGATCAAACGATCGAGGGTATAGGAGAGCTGATCGATTTTCAACCGCACACAAAGCCAGATTGGCCAAAGTGCGCCGGCGTTTACGTTTTATATGATACCGTCCAGCGTCCGGTTTACGTGGGGAAAGCTAGGAAGATTTCTGATCGTCTTCGCGAACACGAGCAAAAATTCTGGTTCAAGAGTCCAATTGTAGAATTCGCGTCGTATATCGAAGTAATTGACGAAACTCTTCGCAATCAACTCGAACAGACGTTGATCCGCTTTCTAAAGTCCAATGCAGTAATTAATAAGCAGTCGCGAGATGGATTCATGGACGAGTAATCGTTTTAGCTGACTCCCAGCTCCACCAGCGCCGCGCCCTCGCTCACCTGATCGCCCTCCACCACGTTGACCGCGCGCACCGTCGCGGCGGCGGGCGCGGTAATACGGTGTTCCATCTTCATCGCCTCGAGCACGAGGAGCCGCTCGCCCGCAGTCACGCGCTGGCCGGGTCTAGCCGTAACCTGGAGCACGCGGCCGGGCATGGGCGCGACGATACGGCCATCGGCCGGGCCGCTTGTGCGGGTGACGCGCGGCGGAGCCAGCGCAAAGCGATACGTGCGCCCCGCGATGCGGACCTCGACGTGATCAACGGTGCCGAACACGATCGCGCTTGTGGGCGCGCCATCGATATCGCCGACGATGCGATGCTCTGCCATGGAGGCGCAGCGCAGCCGGGCCGTGGCGGGATCGCCCAGCCCCTCGACGCGGTGACCGTCGGACAGCCGGGTGACCTTGGCGGTGTGCCGCGTCTCGCCCTCGAACAGGTCTATTGTTTGGCCGGCGGTCAGGTTGACGCGGAAACCGGGAAAGGCGCTGAACGGGCCGGGGTAGCGGCGCGCGGCGGCTTCGGTGCCCGCGGTTGCGGCGTGGACCAGGGCCTCGCGGGATCCGGGGATTGCGCCGAAAAGATCGGCTTGGTGCTGTTCGATGAAGCCGGTGTGCACATCGCCCGCAAGGAAGGCGGGATGGGAGGCAAGGCGGGCAAGGAAGGTTCGGTTGGTTTTGGGGCCTTCGATACGCGTGGCGTCGAGGGCGCGGGTGAGGCGGGTGGCGGCGGTCAATCGGTCGGTGGCGTGCACGACGAGCTTGGCGATCATCGGATCGTAGAAGGAGGTTACTTCCATGCCCTGTTCGACACCGGTGTCGACCCGGATGCCTGGGCCGGATGGGAAGGACAGGCTGTGCAGGCGGCCGGTTGAAGGCAAGAAGCCGGTTTCGGGATCCTCCGCGTACAGGCGGGCTTCCATAGCGTGGCCGTTTACGACGATCTGATCCTGAGTGAGCGGTAGCGGTTCTCCGCGTGCGACGCGCAACTGCCACTCGACGAGATCGAGGCCGGTGATCGCTTCGGTGACCGGGTGCTCGACCTGCAGTCGGGTGTTCATCTCCATGAAGTAGAAGCGCGGATCGCCCGAACCGTCCAGATCGTCCAGATCGACAATGAACTCGATCGTACCCGCGCCACGGTAATCGATCGCCATCGCCGCGGTGACCGCCGCCACGCCGAGCGTGTGGCGCAGGCGATCCGAGAGGCCGGGCGCGGGGGCTTCCTCGATGACTTTCTGGTGGCGGCGCTGAAGCGAGCAATCGCGTTCATGGAGGTGGACGACGTTGCCGTGCGCGTCGGCGAAGACCTGCACCTCGACATGGCGCGCGCGCGTCACGTATTTCTCCAGCAGCACGCGCCCGTCGCCAAAGGCGCGCTCCGCCTCGCGCTGTGCGGCGACGAGTGCGTCGGTGAATTCGGACGGCGCATCCACCCGCCGCATCCCCTTGCCGCCGCCGCCCGCGACCGCCTTGATCAGCAGCGGATAGCCGACCGAGCGCGCCGCATGTTCGAGGCGTGCAAACGTCTGGTCCTCGCCCTGATAGCCGGGCGTGACAGGCACGCCCGCCTCGCGCATCCGGCGCTTGGCGGCGTCTTTCAGGCCCATCGCGTCGATCGCCGCAGCGGGCGGGCCGACGAAGGTGATGCCATTTTCCTCGAGCAGCCGCGCGAAGGCGGCGTTTTCGGAGAGGAAGCCGTAACCGGGATGGACCGCGTCCGCGCCGGTGATGCGCGCGGCGGCAAGGATTTTGGCCTGATCGAGATAGGATTGCGCGGCGGGCGGCGGACCGATGGGAACCGCTTCGTCCGCCTCGCGCACATGGGGGGCCTGCGCGTCCGCGTCCGAGAAGACCGCGACGGTGGCGATGCCCATTCGCCTGGCGGTGCGAATGATGCGGCGGGCGATCTCGCCGCGATTGGCGATGAGGAGCTTGTGCATGGGTTCGTCGCTGTAGCGGGGCAGGGCGGGGGGTGCTATGTGTATCGGACCGCAGGAGCTTACACATGCGCACCAACATCGAGATCGACGACGAACTGATGACGAACGCGATGCGCGCCACCGGTTTGAAGACGAAGCGTGACGTGGTCAAAGAGGCGCTCCGCCGAATGGTGGAACTGGACACGCAGGCGGGGATCCGGGAGCTGCGCGGCATCGGCTGGGACGGCGATCTCGACGCGATGCGCCGCGACCGGGCGTGATACTTGTCGATGCGAGCGACTGGATCGATTATTTTCGCGACAATCGTACCCCGCAGGTCGAACGGCTCGATGGCCTGCTCGGCCGCCAGAAATTGGCGATAGGCGACCTCTCGCTGGCGGAGGTCCTGCAGGGATTTCGCGGCGACCATGCGTTTGAACGGAGCCTGTTCCGGCTGAGCAGCCTGGCCCTGATCCGGATCGTCGACCGAGACATCGCCATCCAGGCCGCGCGCAATTACCGGACGCTACGCGGGCGCGACATCACGGTGCGCGGCACTATCGACACGCTGATCGCCACGCGCTGCATGATGGACGGCCACGCGCTGTTGTTCAGCGACCGGGATTTCGAGCCGTTTGTGGAGTGGTTGGGGTTAAGGGATGGGATGGCCGGGGGCCCGTGCTAATGAAAGCGTCTGGCCGTTGGCGACACATAGTCCGATCGATCAGCGTCAGCAAAAGCAGAAAGTAGTTGGTTTGCGAGACAGTCCTTCAATAGCCCGATTAGCTCCGCAAGCTCTGAATCGCCTTTCGCACACTGACGATCAGCCGCTTCCAGCGCGTTGTAATATGGATCCTTACCGCTGGCGATTTGCTCGGGGATCGTTATGTGGCCCGGCAGGCGATATCCGAGTTTAGCGCACAACACATAGTAGGCAAGGGAGCGAGATGTTCGTCCATTCCCATCCGTAAAAGGATGAATCCAGTTCAACCGCCACATTGTATACGCGCATAAATAAAGCGCAGTCTGTTGACTAAACTGATCGTTGATGTGATCGCACATTTCCTCAACACAGCCCGAGACGAGGTGAGCTGCTGGCGGCACGTGTGTGCTCAGGCCAATCTCGACTCCGCCTGGGCGGTAATTGCCAGCGTATGCATCCAAACCATCGAGAGCAATTCGATGCAGATCGAGAATGATCGAAGGACGAAGCCGGAACGGACGACCACCTCGTGCGACGTCGTCAATGAGATCGAGCACGCGATCGAACTGTCGGATCGCGTTTTCAGATTCGCGCTCAGCCGCAGTCACGGGATCATCAATCAGGCGAGCGGTTTCTGCAATGCTGTGTCGCTGGTTGTCCGTCACTCCGCATCATCCGACGCAATTTTCTCTGCCGCCTGATCGATCATCGCGCGGGTTACTCGATCGTTTTCTATTTTAGCATTGCCGTAGGCAAAGCTCCGCCGTTGTGCTTCCTTCTCCGTTGGTGTCATCGACGTAGACCGGGCACGGTCCAGCAACGTCTCGATTTCCGTGGGCATGGGCTTCTCCAAAATGCGATCATACACGCCCAAGGCACAATTACATCCTGAACGTCCCAAACCGCGTCTCCCCCACCGGCCGCTGCAACGCCGCTGCCAGCGACAGCGCCAGCACGGTGCGCGTGTCCTCGGGCGCGATCACCCCATCGTCCCACAGGCGCGCGCTCGAATAATAGGGATGGCCTTGCGCTTCGTATTGCGCGCGGATCGGGGCTTTGAAGGCCTCCTCCTCCAGCCGCCCCGCGAAACCGCCGGTCTTGACGGTGGCGAGCACCGACGCCGCCTGCTCGCCGCCCATCACGCTGATGCGCGCATTCGGCCACATCCACAGGAAGCGGGGACCATATGCCCGCCCGCACATCCCATAGTTTCCTGCGCCAAACGAGCCGCCCATCACCAGCGTGATCTTGGGCGCCGCCGCGCACGCCACCGCCGTCACCAGCTTGGCCCCGTGCTTGGCGATCCCCTCATTCTCGTAGCGCTTGCCGACCATGAAGCCGCTGATGTTCTGGAAAAACAGCAGCGGGATGCGCCGCTGGCAGGCGAGTTCAATGAAATGCGCGCCTTTCTGCGCGGCTTCGGAAAACAGGATGCCGTTGTTGGCGAGGATGGCGACCGGCGTGCCGTGCAGATGCGCGAAGCCGGTGATCAGCGTTTCGCCGTAGAGCGGCTTGAACTCGTCGAGTTCGGAGCCGTCCACGAGCCGCGCCAGGATTTCGCGCGCGTCCATCGGCTGGCGGGTGTCGGCGGGGATCAGGCTCGCGAGGTCGCTCGCGGGATACAGCGGTGCCCGGGGTTCGCGGCGGTTGAGGTTGGGCAACGTCACCGGCGGCAGCGTGGCGACGATGCTGCGCGCCAGCGCGAGCGCGTGAGTGTCGTCGTCGGCGAGGTGATCGACCACGCCCGAAAGGCGCGCGTGGACATCGCCGCCGCCAAGCTCCTCGGCGGTCACATCCTCGCCGGTCGCGGCCTTCACCAGCGGCGGCCCGGCGAGGAAGATCGTGCCCTGGCCCCGCACGATGATCGACTGGTCCGACATCGCCGGCACGTAGGCGCCGCCCGCGGTGCACGATCCCATCACGACCGCGATCTGGGCGATGCCCTGCGCGGAGAGGGTGGCCTGGTTGTAAAAGATACGCCCGAAATGGTCGCGGTCGGGGAAGACCTCGTCCTGTCGCGGCAGGTTCGCGCCGCCGCTATCGACCAGATACACGCACGGCAGGCCGTTCTCGCGCGCGATCTCCTGCGCGCGCAGGTGCTTCTTGACCGTCAGCGGGTAATAGGAGCCGCCCTTCACGGTGGCATCATTGGCGACCACCACGCACAGCCGCCCCTCGATCTGGCCGACGCCAGTGATCACGCCTGCGCCCGGCACGTCGTCCTCATAGACGCCGTGCGCGGCGAGCAGCGACAGTTCGAGGAAGGCGGTGCCGGGATCGATGAGGCGCTCGACGCGCGCGCGGGGAAGAAGTTTGCCGCGTGCGCTGTGGCGCGCGCGCGAGGCTTCGGGGCCGCCCTGAGCGAGGTTTGCATGGAGCGCGCGAAGCTCGGCGACCAGCGCGTGGGTGCGCTCGCCATTGGCCCTGGCTTCGGGCAGCGTGGAAAGCGGAGTACCGATGGTGGACATGGTCCAAGGGTTTAGGCGTGGGGTGCGGACGAGGGAAGCGGCTCCCAGCCATCGGGTCCGGCGTGGATACCGAAAGTGGTGGCGAGGTGGGCGGGTGTGAGGACCGTGGCGGGGGGGCCGTCGGCGATGAGGCGGCCCTGATCGAGGAGGAGGACGCGGTCCGCGAAGCGCCCCGCGAGCGTGAGATCGTGGAGGCTGATCAGCACGATGGTGCCGACGGCGGCTTCGGCGCGCAGCAGCGCCAGGATGGCAAGCGCGTGCGCGGGATCGAGGTTGGCGGTGGGTTCGTCGAGGAGGA
>JBBQJX010000036.1:0-9820 GCA_038326295.1 Sphingomonadales bacterium | reverse complement strand
AGGCGTCCCAATCGGCTGCGTCAATCGCGCGGGCAGCGGACACGAGGCGGGCGGTGAGCGCCGGCGCCGGGCCGGGACTGTCTGCGGGCGGAGCAATCATGTGCCTGGACATCCCTTTTTCCGGGGCTACCCGAAACGAGCGTAACCCGGACGCACGGCGCGCCGGAACCGCAATCAGATAGTATGGGGACGATTTCCAGCCGACTGGTTTGGGCCGCGCGTGGCACGATGCCACGGTCGTTCCGAGGCGGAGGGGCAGACTTGGCGTGCTCTCCGCTCACCCAAGTATGGAGTATACCGATGAACCGTCTCCTTCTTCTCGGCATGCTGGCGCTTGCGCCGCTAAAAGCGCAGGCGCTAACGCTCAGTTTCGGTGGCACCTTCGTCAGGGGCACGCCGGTCACCACGTTCACCGCGCCTGGAAAGCGCTTCACGGTCGCGTTCGATTTGCCTGCCCAAACGCGCCAGTTCGGGCAATTCGTATCTTCGGCCGCATACACACTCGGCCGCAATTCGTTCACGACGCCGCTCCAGGTCGCGCTCGGCGGCCAGCCGGGGTCGGAGTCGATTTCGATATCGCCCGGCAACCTGTTCGATTTCGCCAAGCCGAACATCGCGTTTCGCGCGCAGGACTATTACACCCAAATCGAGTTGGGTCTGGTGCAACTGAACACCGGATCGTTCACGCTTTCCGGCGGCACCCTTACCAACCTCAGCCTGGGCAGCAACAGCGGAGTCTCGATCCTGCCGATCGTCCAGCCGAGGCGACTGGTCATTACCGACCCGCTCACGGCCCGGTCCTTTCTTGTACCATCGATAAGCGTGCCCGAGGCGGGGACGTTGGGTCTCATGCTGGCTGGCATTGGAATCCTCGGTGCTGTCAGCTTGCGCCGCCGTCTGGCCGCGTAAAGCCGTCGCCTGATCCGCCCGCGAGAGATTGCGGGCGGACTGCGACTCGTCAGTCGGTGAGCGCGATGATCGCGTCCACCTCCACCGGGACGCCGCGCGGGAGGACGGGAACGCCGACCGCCGAGCGCGCGTGGCGGCCCGCCTCGCCGAACAAGGCGACAATCAGATCGGACGCACCGTTCCCCACCTCGGGCTGATCTGTGAAATCGGGCGTGCTCGCCACAAACACGCCGAGCTTGAGCACGCGTGCTACCCGATCAAGCGCGCCCGCCGCCGCGATCTGCGCGACGATGCCGAGCGCGCACCGCTCCGCCGCCGCGCGCCCCTCATCGACGTGCATTCCCTCGCCAAGCCGCCCGCGCGGCAACGAGCCATCGGGCGCGAAGGGGAGTTGCCCCGCGATGTACAGGATACCGCCATGCTCCACGAATGGCACATAATTGGCGGCTGCTGCGGCGGGTCGGGGCAGTTCGAGGCCGAGTTCGGCGAGGCGGGCTTGGACGGACATGAAGGCTACTCCTGCGATCGGGGATCGAGTGTGGCGCGCGCGGCGGTCAGCTGGGCGGGATCGATGGCCAGCGCGGATGCGCACGCGATGAGGCTCGGCTCATGGGCTTCGAGGAAGGCCAGCGTCGCGGCGAGTAGAGCGGGGTTGCCCGCGCGACTGCGCAGCGTCGCGACATCGAGGCCGGTTACATCGAGCAGGCGGGGGCCGAGCTCGCTATCGCCGATCACATAGGTCAGCGCACGCAGCGCGAGGGTCTCGGCCTCGATCCGGGTGGCGCGCGTGGGCGGGGTCATTGCGCATGTGTCTAATCGGTGACGGCGGGGCTGGGAAGGGAGCGCTCGTTACGGACGAAAGCGCGAAAGCGCGGCGCCTCTTCGCCGCCGACTGGGTCTTCGCTATCAGCCGTCGATGGTTCCGCCCGTCATTGTCCTCGTCCGCCCGCAGCTGGGCGAGAATATCGGTGCCACCGCGCGCGCGATGCTCAATTTCGGGCTGACCGATCTGCGCCTGGTGCGGCCGCGCGATGGCTGGCCGAACCCGGCCGCAGGTCCGGCGGCGAGCGGCGCGGACGTCGTGCTGCGCGACGCGCGGATTTTCGACAGCATCGCCGAGGCGGTCGCCGACATACAGTTTCTCTACGCGACCACGGTGCGGCCGAGGGGCATGACCAAGCCCGTGATGACGCCTGCACAGGCCGCCGCCCAGAGCCTCGGGCGGCCGGGGCGGACCGCCCTGATGTTCGGCCCCGAACGCTCGGGCCTGGAAACCGATGACGTTGCAGTGGCGCACGCGATCGTGACCGTGCCCGTCAACCCCGATTTCGGATCGCTCAATCTGGCGCAGGCGGTGCTGGTGTGCGCCTACGAGTGGGCGCGCGGAGGAGGGGCGCCCCCGATCATCGATAATTACGCCGGTCCCGCGCCGATGGCCGAACTCGAAGGCCTGATCGGCCAGCTCGACACCGCGCTTTCGCCTATCGGCTATTACCGGGTGCCCGCGCGCGTCGCTTCCTCAAAGCGGACGATGCGCAACCTGCTGACGCGGCCCGCTTACAGCTCGCAGGAAGTGCGGACCTGGCGCGGGATCATCTCGGCGCTGACGAAGATGCGGACGGACTAACGCCGCCGAGGTTGGCGGAAAGAAATTCGGCCGCACGCCGCAGCATCCGGGCGCGCACCTCGCCATCGCTCAGCTGGTGGTCGAGACCGGGATAGACGATCAGCTCATGCGGCCTGCCTGCCTTCGCCAGTGCCGCATCCATCGCGTGCGCCTGCGCGGCATCGACGTTTACGTCGTGATCGCCCTGGAAGATAAGGACAGGGGCCGCGATACGCGCGGCGTTGCGCGCGGGCGATCCCCGGAGCAACTCGGGCCCCGATCCGATATAGTCGCGGAACAGCTGCTCATCACCGAATGCGCGCGCCTCGTCGCGCATCAACTGGAGGTCGGTCACCGGCGCGACCGCTATTGTCGCCTTGTACAATGCCGGATCGATCACGTTCGCCTGCAGCGCCGCGTAGCCACCATAGCTCCACCCCACGATCGCGAGCCGAGCGGGATCGGCGGTTCCTTGCGCGATCAGCCAGCGCCCGCCCGAGTTTATGTCGCCGATCGCGGTGCGCCACGACTGGAAGCCATTTTTGGCGAACCATTTGTCCCCATAACCGGTCGATCCGCGAAAATTGGGCTGGAGCACCGCATACCCCATCGCGGCGAAATATTGCGCAAGCCAATCGTAGCCAAGCGCGTCCCGTTCTGCCGGGCCTCCGTGCGGCATGACAATCGCAGCGCCGGGCCTTCCTGCCGTGCGGCCGAGGGGCAACGTCAGATAGGCGGGGATGAGCGTGCCATCCTCGGCGGGATAGCTGACGGGCACCGTTGCGGCGAGCGCGATGCCAGCAAGATCGGGGCGCGCCAGCAGTAGTTCGCTCACCTTGTGTGCGGGCACGTCGTAGAGGAACCAGCGCGCCGGGGTCTGCGCCCCCTCGACGACCGCGAGCTTGCGCTGCCCGTCCCAACTCTCGCCGATGACCGAGACGCTGACCCCCTTGCCCAGCGCACGCGTGAGTGCGGCGGACAGCCTGGCGACCGCAGGATCGAAATAATGATATTCTGGTGCGTCGAGCGTGTAGGCAGCGGCGACGGGGCGGTCGTATTTGCCGATCCGCAGGACGCCATCAATATCCACCCGCTGATCCGCGAACAGCGTCTCGCGGCGGTGCGACCCATCGGCGGCGTACCGCACGAGGGCCTTGCGCCCCCCCTGCGTCTCGAGCGCAAGCAACCATTCGCCGGTCTCGTCGAAGCCCTGCGGCTCGAAGGCGGGATTGAGGAAATCGATGCCGGTCAGATAGACAAACTTTCCGCCCTTGGGCGGCTGTACGAGGAAGTTGATCCGGTGTTCGCGCACCGCACGGCCGTCGAACTCAGCGACCCCCATCGCGCGGACATGTCCATGGCCATCGGAGCCCAGCATCGAGATATCACGCTGCTGCGGCGGCACCGGAACATCGCGTTGGTCCCCACATCGACTTTCACGGGCGAGAGGCCTGCGGCGTAGGAAAGCACCATCAGGATGTGTCCTGGATCGTCGGGCAGCATGTCGAGGATTTGGCCGCTCGACTGCCATCCAACCTGGCCAATCGCCTTGGCGTTCTTGCCGTCGCGGTCGACCGCGACGATGCGCGTGAAGCGGACCATCGCGTGCGTATCCGTGGTGGGAGCGTTGGCGATCAGCGTGCAGAGCAGGCGGGTATCGGTCTTCCACCGGCAGTTGTGGAGACTGAACTTGTTGTCGCGATCCTCAAGGATCGCGTGGCTCTGGCCGCTGTCGATATCGACGACAACAACGGCGCTGCGATCGCCGGGAAGCGGGGTCAGATAACTGGCCGAACGACCGTCCAGGGACAGCGCGACGTTCGACACATTCGGACGCGCGCCGAAGAGATGCGCAAAATCCGGGGCGGGAGCGGGCGCCGCCGCGTGCGCGCCGCCGGTGGCCAGCAGTGCGCCCGCGAGGACGGCGCGAAGTATCAAGGCTTCGCGCCGCCCAGGCTGGCGGCGAGAAACTCCGCGCTCTGGCGCAGCATGTCGGCGCGCGCCTCGCTGCTGTCGAGCTGGTGATCGAGGCCCGAATAGACCACGAGGCGATTGGTGTGACCCGCTTTCTCGAGCGCGGAGATCATTGCGCGCGATTGGCCAATCTGGACAGTCGTGTCGCGGTCGCCGTGGAACAGCAGCACAGGCGCCTTGATGCGCGCGGCATTGCGCGCGGGGGAACCGAGCGTCAGGTGTGCGCCGGTGCCGATATAATCGCGGGCGAGTGCGTAGTCGGAAAATGCATCGTTCTGCTTGTCGCGCAGCAGCTGCAGATCGGTCACGGGCGCGATCGCGATGGCCGCATTATAGAGACTGGGATCGGCGACATTCGCCTGCAGCGCGGCATAACCGCCATAGCTCCACCCCACGATCGCCATTCGCGCTGGATCGGCGATACCCTGCGCGATCAGCCAGCGTGCACCATCGTTGACGTCACCGATCGCGGTCTCCCAGCTCTTGAAGCCGTTCTTCCGGAACCACGCCTGCCCGTAGCCGCTAGATCCGCGGTAATTGGGCTGGAGGACCGCATAGCCCTGGGCCACATAAAATTGCGGAAGCCAATCGAACCCCCATTCGTCGCGCGCCGCCGGACCGCCGTGCGGCATCACGATCGTCGGCAAGCGCTTGGCGGGCTTGCCGGGCGGCAACGTCAGATAGGCGGGGATCATCGTGCCATCGTGCGCGGGGAAGCTGATCGCGCGCTGCTCGCCCATTGTCATGCCGTTCAGTTGCGGGCGCACTTCGGTGATGAGCGTGAGTTTGCGCGTCGGGCGATCGAGCAGATAATAGCGTCCCGGATCGCGGTCCGAGCCCGCAAATACGATCAGTCGCTTGCCGTCGGCGCTCTCGGACTGGATGCTGACGAGCGGCGCGCCCGGAAGTGCGCGGCCGAGCTGTCCGGCGAGCTTCTCGAACTCCGGGTCGAAAGTCTTGATGCCGCGCGTCTCGTCGACGAACGTCGCCCCCACCACGCGCCCGTATGGACCGACTCGCTTGACCCCATCAACGTCGACATGCGGGTTCGCGTAGACGAGCTGGCGCGCGTTCGATCCATCGAGCGCAACCCTGAAGAGCGCCTGCCGACCATCGTTGGGTGCCAGCGCATAGAGGAAATCGCCGCTATCATCGAAGGCTAGCGGTTCGAACTGGCCCGGATCCAGCGCATCCGCCGTGGCGAGCCGCTTCCAGGCGCCGCCGGTCTTCGCGCGGTAGGAGTAATCGATACGACGGCCAGCGTAACCCGTTCCGTTCGTCGCAATCTGGCTTGCCATAAGCCGCACATGCCCATGCCCATCGGACAAGAAGCCCCCTGCATCCTGGCGCGGCGGTTCGATTGTCGTTCGTGCGCCAGATTTGAGATCCAGGCGGACGACCTGCAGCCCGCCAGTCTCGCGGGCGAGCCGCGTGTTGCGTGTGTCCTCCGCCGCTGCATACGCGGTCATCAACACCGAGCCAGGTTTATCGGCGAGAACATCGATCACCTGTCCATCGCCGGTCGAGTAGCCGAATTCGCGGCTCGAACTGGCACGATCGAAGGCGCGCGCCCCCGTTCCGTCGCGTCCGAACGCGATGAGCCGCGAGAAAGGGGCTAGCTTTCCATCCGCAAGGCCCGAGCCGTACAGCGTACACAGGATCAACTCGTCGCCCGACCAATCGCAGTAGGCCGGACGCAGGCCCGTCCCGCTCATCCCGAGCACCGGCTTGGGTGGCGTGCCCGCTTCGAGATCGACCACGACCGCCGAGTCACCGCTCGCACCCATGGCTGACAGATAGAGAAGATACCGCCCGCTCGGCGAAATCTCGACATTGCGAATGTCCTCGCGCGCGCCGAAGGCTGCGGCGCTGGTAGTGGGAGCGGCGGCGGCGGGGATCGCCGCGATCGAAGCCGCAGCGATCAGGGCGGCGAGGGTGCGATGCATGGGATTGACCTTGGCGATGGCAAGCGGACAACGCTAGCTTGCCGTCACCACAGCCCACAAGGCCGCAGATCGAGTACGCCTACCCCTAACCGGGGACCTTGACATGCGCACCTGTCCGGCGCAAACGGCGCGGCTCGCAATTGGCCCCGCACCCCGAGTGAAGCGGTGGCCGCGCGTCTGCCTTCGGGCGGGTGTGGCGCTTTGAACCTCGGGCATCGTGATTACAGCGGATTGGATCGTGAATGTCGAAGCGTATCGGTGCCAAGTATAAACTCGATCGTCGTATGGGCGAGAACATCTGGGGTCGCCCCAAGAGCCCCGTAAACAAGCGCGAATATGGCCCCGGCCAGCATGGCCAGCGGCGCAAGCAGAAGGTCAGCGATTTCGGCATTCAGCTGCGCGCCAAACAGAAGCTGAAGGGTTATTACGGCAACGTCACCGAAAAGATGTTCCGGGCCATCTATGATGAGGCCTCGCGCATGAAGGGCGATACCTCGCGCAACCTGATCGGCCTGCTCGAAATGCGCCTTGACATGGTTGTCTACCGCGCCAAGTTCACCCCCACGATCTTCGCCGCCCGCCAGCTCGTTAATCACGGTCACGTGATGGTCAACGGCAAGCGCTGCAATATCGGCTCGGCGCGGGTGAAGCCCGGCGACACGATCGAGCTGGGTACCAAGGCGCGCGAGATGGCGCTGGTGCTGGAAGCCCAGACCCTGGCCGAGCGCGACGTGCCCGAATATGTCGCGCCCGATGGCGCGTTCAAGGTAACCTATGTTCGTGTGCCGACGCTGGATGAAGTGCCCTATCCCGTGAAGATGGAGCCCAATCTGGTCGTCGAGTTCTACTCGCGCTGATCTAGGGGCGCTTGCTGGTCGCGCCCAGCGTCACCAGCACTGCGTAGACCGAGGCGGGCACGCAGGCGAGCAGGCTCGCCAGCAGCAGATCGGAAAGCAAGCGCACCCACAACCCCGGATCGGTCGCGGTCATGCCGACCGCGATCCGCTCGGCGTCGGCGGCAGTCGCATTCTGGCCGAACAGCACGATGCGGATCACGCCTGCGATCGGGATCATCGCCAGAAACAGCACGAGACACAGCAGCAGCAGCCGCACCCGGTTACCGCGGGTAAGTGCTGCCGCGCGCTCGAGCGCCGCGACCGGGCCCAGCCGCTCGGCAACAGCGGCGGGCACGGCGGGCAACAAGGTGGCGAGCGCCCATAGCGCAGCCGCCGTCGCCATCCCGTCGATGAATCCCTCCGCCATCGGGGCAAGCATGCCCGCGATCAGGAAGACGATGCGCACCGTCATCAGCCCCGCGCCCAGGATCAGCGCCACGACCAGACCCGGCTGGGCGGCGGACAGCCCGGCGGCAATGAAGCGCGCTGGTGCCAGTGGCCGACGCGCGAAGGCGTGCAGCACGCCGTAGCCGGTCGCGCTGAGAAACAACATGGCGCATACGCCGCGCGCGGTTGCGATCAGGGTCGACGCACCCGGCGTGCCGGGGCCGATCAGTTGCGCGATCAGTGTGGGGAGCGTCACCAGCAGCACGCCCAGCCCGACGATCGGCGCGAACTCGCGCCACCACGCGATCACGCTCAGACGCAAGACCGCCAGGATGTCGAGGGGTGGGGGGGCATCGGCCGACATCGCAGGCGCGAGGTAGGTGCGCCCCACAATCCCCGCCAGCCCGCGCCCTCCCCGGCGCGCTTCGACTCAGCGCGTGATATTGAAGTTGTGTCCCTTGACCGGCCTTGCGTTCCAGCCCGGGCCGCAGAATCCCGTCAGCGGATATTTGATCGTGAAGACCAGACGATTGTCCTTGCCCAGCCCGTGTAGTTCGGTGAATCCGGCGCGTTCCTGCGAATAATCCACCAGATAGCTGCCCGGGCCGCCTTCATAGGCGCTCCCGCAAATATAACTGAACTTGTCCAACCGCGTATAGTCGTAGACCTGCGTGGCGGTCATCAAGGCGGTATCGATCTTGTAGCTGCGCGCCGCACTGTAGGTCCGCGTTATCCCTGCGGGTTGCTGGTTGAAACTTCCCTGACCATCATCGAACAGAAGCAGATTGCCAAGGCGGTCGATCGAGAC
Organism: Sphingomonadales bacterium; assembly: GCA_038326295.1. Lineage (GTDB taxonomy): Bacteria > Pseudomonadota > Alphaproteobacteria > Sphingomonadales > Sphingomonadaceae > JAVVHE01. The sequence goes on along the minus strand of JBBQJX010000036.1, from coordinate 1,294 downwards.
CGCGTGCTGGCCGATCGGCGGCAGCGTGCCTGTCGGGAGCGTGAGCGTATATCGACGCAGCGAAGGATATTGGCCCCACAGCTTGGTCGTATCACCAAGGATCCAGTGGATCTTCTTCACACCATCGGCCGGCGTATCGTAATCCACCGCGATCACGAACGTCTCGCGGCCGGACATGATCAGTGTATTATCGGCGGGATTGTAAGTGCTGGCGTTATTGTGGAACCAGTCATTGCCCACAGGCTTGACGAAGCCGTCGGGATCGTCGCCACCCGCGCGCATCGCGGCACGGATGATGTCTGCCAGATCCCAGCGATTCAGGACCGCTCCGGTCTCCTCGTCGATCTCGATGTTCACCGATTCGGTCTGCTCGGTCGTGTTGACGTCGAGAATGATGCCATCGCGCCCCGGATCGAAATTATGGTGGCCGGTATAGGTCACGCCGATCGAGCCATAGTCCCCAACACGCGCGATCGTACCATCAAGATCGACCCGATTGACGCCTGCACCGCCGTTCGTCGTATACACCTTGTTCTTGTAAAGCAGGCCAGGTTGGCCGCCCACGCCGGTGTGTGCAATCCAGCGAACTTCGCCATCGGTATCGACGATCACTGGCGCATCGCTGCTACAGTAGTTGTTCAGCATAAAATAGTCGAAATTGATGCTAGCGATCGCGGCGCGATCGTTCTGGATGATTGCGTTGGATAACTTGCCGCAGGGATCGTTATAGGACGGCGTGTTGAAGCTCGTCGTCGCGCTCGCGATCGAACCGTCGGTGAACTTGTACGTCAGCACGACCGTGTTGGCTCGCCCGGCGTATAGAAACGATACCGGAACGGTAACCGTGGTGGCGGTCAGCCGACCTTTGGCAGCCAGCACGCTGGCAAGATAGATGACCTTCATCGCGCGGGTCTTCGATCCGGGCTTGGGGGTGACTGTAAAGCTTACGCTTCGCAAAGCCGCGCCCGAATAATTGGAGGTCACGGTCTCGATCAGCGGCGTCGCGCCGGGCGCGTGGCTCACGATCGCGGCAGTGCCAGCAGCATGCACCGCGTCGCCTGTGGCAAGCAGGGCCAGCACGCCGAGTAGCGTGGCCTTTGCGGTTGCGCGATTACGATGTGTCATTGCCCACCCCCCCGGAACGCGCCCGTCCTTGCGCGATAGCATCAGTCCGGGAAAACCAACTCCGTAACAAGAGAAAATATCGTTACCCGCCAAATCGGCCCGTGAGGACCGGGGCGCGGCGTCACCCCCGCAACAGCCGCGCCGCATCGAGCGCGACATCGGTCAGCAC
>JBBQJX010000035.1:0-9850 GCA_038326295.1 Sphingomonadales bacterium | reverse complement strand
GGAGATGGTGCCCGCCGCAGTCATCATCATCGGCAGCGCGCGGCCATATTCTGCCGCCGCATCGAGCACCGCCTTGTAGCCCGCGAGGTTGGACTGGCTGGAAAGCACGTCCATCGATTGCGCGCGCGTGATGCGCGGCATGAGATCCATCGCGAACGCTGTGACGCCCGCCGCGCCGAACGCGGCGATCCGGTCCTTATTGGCAGAGGGTGCCATGATCGCCACCAGCGCGGTGCCGGGGCGGACGCCGGGCAGGTCTTCGGGGGCCTGCACCGCGAAGATCAGGTCGGTGCTCGCAATCAGCGCCGCGCGGTCTGCGATGGCCGCGCCTGCTTCCACATAAGCTGTGTCCGGGATCGCCGCGCCCGCGCCCGCGCCCGCCTCGACCGATACCTCGGCACCGAGCGCGATCAGCTTCTTGACGGTCTCGGGCGTGGCCGCGACGCGGCGTTCGGCCTCGGCGGTCTCGCGCAGTACCCCGATCCGCATCCTAGCGCAGGAAAACCAAGAGGCCGAGCAGGATGAACGCCACCGCGATGATCAGCCATTTGAACATGCCGATCATGCGATCGTACGTCCGCCGGTGATCGTTCAGCGTGGTCTGCGGGCTGGTATCCGGATTCCGGCCGGGCGTGGTCGGCGTCGCCATCTCGGTTTCCTGCTGTTCGGCCATTATTGCGCCGTCATAGCAGCGCGTCCGCGTGTGTGAAGGGGCGATGCGCCTGTGTTCGATGCCGGTTAGGGCTCAGGCAAGTCCGGCGACGATCAGCGCCTCGCGCTGGGTGCGCGCCAGACCGTCTTCGGTGAAGCCGTCGATCAGCGCTTCGAACATGCGGTGCCAGTTGGCGCGCGCGCGCAGGCGCATGAAAACACCGCCCAGCCCGATCGCGGCGCGGTCCATGAAGACGAACTCGCGCGGCACCACGATCGTGCCCTGCTTCTTCAGTTCGGCATGGACCTTCTGCGCGGTCTCGCGGCCGAAATGCGCGCTCATGCCCTGCGCCTCGATGCTGGTTTCGGCATCGGTGAGCAGCGGTTGATACAGGAAACGCGCCCAGATATTGAGCGTATCGATCATGGTATTGCTCAGGCCGGTGAAGCCCCACTTCGAATAGGCCTCGACGATTTGCGCACGGTCCTCGTGCAGCAGGCCGCGATACAGATCGACCACGCCGCCGATGAAGCGCGGCGGGAAGACACGGATCGCGCCATAATCGAGCAGGTTCATCGATTGATCGGGCCGCGCGGTGTAATTGCCCAGATGCGGATCGCCGTGGATGATGCCATAGCGGTGCAGCGGCACATACCAGGTGTGGAACAGCGCGGCGGCGAGCCGGTCGCGCGTTTCCTGCGGCGCGTCCTTGGCGTCCATGAGCGGCGTGCCGGGCAGCCAGGTCATGGTGAGCAACCGGCCTGTCGAGAGTTCGGGGATGCTCTGGGGCACGTGCGTATCGGGCCAATCGGCGAGCATATGACCGAAAAGCGCCATGTGTTTTGCTTCCAGCGTGTAATCGAGTTCCTCGCGCAGCCGGTCCGCCACTTCCTCGCGGATTTCGCTCATGTCGATCGAGCGGTCCCAGGCGCGCATTGCCTTGAACGCGAAATCGAGCTGATCGAGATCGCTGTCCACCGCCGACGCCATCCCGGGATATTGCAGCTTGACCGCCACATCGCGGCCATCGGGCAGCGTGGCGCGGTGGACCTGGCCGAGGCTGGCGGCGTGGACGGCGGTTTCGGAGAAGGTGGCGAATTTGCTGCGCCAATCGGGACCGAGTTCGCCCGCCATTCGGCGCTTGACGAACGACCAGCCCATCGAAGGCGCATTCGCCTGAAGCTGGGCCAGCTCGGCCGCATATTCTTCCGGAACCGCGCCGGGCACGGTGGAAAGGATCTGCGCCATTTTCATGACGGGTCCTTTGAGCCCGCCCAGCGCCTCGCGCAGGCCTGCGGCGCTGGTGTTGGCATCGTAATTGCCGGAGAGGCGCGCAGCAGCGAAGCGCGTGGCGAGGCCGGCGGCGGTTGCGCCGACATTGGCGAAGCGGGAGAGGCGGCCACCAAGGCTGCTGCGGTCATCGAAATCGGCCATGCGGCGCATGTAGGGGTCCGGGCGCGGGGTGGGGAGGGTGCGACCGAGTGGCAGTCCCCGACTGCGTGTGGCGAGGGGCGGCGCCTCGTGCCAGGTCAGTTGGCCAATTTGTCAGCGAGGGTGCCCACCATCACCCACTCGAACTCGCGCCCGGGTGGATCCCACCCTTCGGCGGCGATCGACATCCATATCGATAAGCCATCCTCGCGCTTGTCCGGATTCCAGCCCATTTCACGCACCAGTGCTTTGCAGAGGAGGCCATAACGCAGATTAGCGGAGCCGTAGTCCGGCTTGCCCCAGACCTGTTCCGCGAGCTGCCGCATCGTGGCGGTGCGCCGGTGCGATGCCGCGTGGGTGCGGAGCAGCGACCATTGGCGCTCGTCCGGGTTAACTGCCGCGAGCGCAACGCGAAACGCCTCGGCCGAGGGCCGTTCGCGCAATGGACGCGGGCGAGCCCAAGGGGCCTCGAGGCTTTCTGGGTCGAGCGTCAGCGTCGCCCACCAAGGATTATCGGCGAGTGTTCGCGAGCGAACCACAGGCAGATCCTCGGTGTCCAGCACAGCCGAGCGCAATTTCGCAGGAAAGCGAACCGTGAACTCGCGCCCGTATCCGCCGCTCCGAACGTGGCGCAAAAAATAGCCGCCACTCGCCCGCCGGTTTGTCGAAGCGTTGTGCAACCAGATGTGACACGCATTGCAAATCGGGAAGCTCGCGGGGGGGCGCAAACAGGAAGGGTTTGGAATCATCCTCGGAGTGCCAGCCCGGCGCATCGTGATCGTTGCAGATCGCGCATGGACCAGTGGGGGGCTTGCCCTCGCCTCGACCCTGCGCGCGCAATCCCTCGTTCCGCTGATTTGACGAGTAGCCATTATAGCTGTTCATTCCGCCCGCGATACGGCGGCAAGTGGCAAGCTCATCGGGGGCGGCTACGGTCGCCGCCCCCAAATGCGCGCTACTCCGCTGCGACCGCCTCGGGTGCAGGAAGCGCGGCCGCGATCGCCGCCGCCGCCGCGTCCTGCTGTGCCCTGAGCGTGATGTCGCGCGCGTTGGCCGCCACGCGCAGCCGGTTCATGCCCGCGCCAGTACCCGCCGGGATCAGGCGGCCGACGATGACATTCTCCTTCAGGCCGATCAGCGGATCGACCTTGCCCTGCACACTCGCCTCGGTCAGCACGCGCGTCGTCTCCTGGAAGGAGGCGGCGCTCATGAAGCTGCGCGTCTGCAGGCTGGCCTTGGTGATGCCGAGCAGCACGGGCTTGCCCTCGGCGGGCTTGGAGCCCTTGGGCAGCTTCGCGTTCTCGCGGTCCATCTCGTCGCGATCGGTCTGTTCGCCGATGAGCAGATGCGTGTCGCCCGAGTAGGTGATCTCCACCTTTTGCAGCATCTGGCGCACGATGACTTCAATATGCTTGTCGTTGATCTTCACGCCCTGCAGACGATAGACCTCCTGCACTTCGGCGCACAGATATTCGGCGAGCGGTTCGATGCCGAGCACGTCGAGCATGTCGTGTGGATCGGGGTTGCCGTCGAGGATATAATCACCCTTCTGCACATGATCGCCTTCCTGGACGGTGATGTGCTTGCCCTTGGCGATAAAATACTCGACCGGATCGCCGCCGTCCTCAGGCCTGACAATGATGCGACGCTTGGCCTTGAAGTCCTTGCCAAACTCGATGCGCCCCGCGATCTTGCTTATGACGCCTGAGTCCTTGGGCTTGCGCGCCTCGAACAGCTCGGCAACACGCGGCAGACCGCCGGTGATGTCGCGCGTCTTGGCGGACTCGCGGGGAACGCGCGCCAGAATATCGCCCGCCGAGACCTTGTCGCCCTCGCCGACCGAGATGATCGCGAGCGGCGGCAGGAAATAGCGCGCGGCCTCGCCCGAGGTTTCATCGAGCAACGTCACACGAGGGCGAAGGTCGGTCTTGTCCTTGCTGGACGTCGCACGATACTCGCTGACTACCTTGTTGGCGATGCCCGTGGCCTCGTCGACCTCCTCGGTCAGCGTCAGGCCCTCGATCAGATCCTGATACTTCACGATACCCGACTTTTCGGTGATGATCGGCGTGGTGTAGGGATCCCACTCCGCCATGCGGTCGCCCTTGCTGACGATCGCGCCGTCGTCGTGCAACATCCGCGCACCGAACGGGATGCGGTGCGTCGAACGCTCGCGCCCGTCGGTATCGATCAGCGCGAGTTCGCCGTTGCGGCCGACCGCAATCACGCGGCCGCGTCCGTCGGTCAGCAGCGGCAGGTTCTTGAGCACGATCTTGCCGTCCACCGGCGCTTCAAGCGTCGACTGCTCGGAAACCTGCGCCGCGCCGCCGATGTGGAAGGTGCGCATGGTCAGCTGCGTGCCCGGCTCGCCGATCGACTGCGCGGCGATGACGCCCACCGCCTCGCCCTGGTTGACCGGCGTTCCGCGCGCCAGATCGCGTCCGTAGCAGGCCGCGCACACGCCCGTCTTGGTCTCGCACACCAGCGGCGAACGGATTTTGACGCTGACGACGGCGGCCTTCTCGATCGCAGCCGTGCTGTATTCGTCGAGCAGTGTGCCCGCCGTGGCCAGCGTCTCGCCCGTCTTGGGATCGATCACGTCCTCCGCCGTGGTGCGACCGAGAATGCGCTCGCCCAGACTGACGATGGTCGAACCGCCTTCGACGATCGCTTTCATCTGCAGGCCGTGATCGGTGCCGCAGTCCTCAGCCGCGATCACGCAGTCCTGGCTCACGTCCACGAGCCTGCGGGTAAGGTAGCCCGAGTTCGCGGTCTTGAGCGCGGTGTCGGCCAAGCCCTTGCGCGCGCCGTGGGTGGAGTTGAAATACTCCAGAACCGTCAGTCCCTCCTTGAAATTGGAGATGATCGGTGTTTCGATGATTTCGCCCGAAGGCTTGGCCATCAGTCCGCGCATGCCCGCGAGCTGCTTCATCTGCGTTTGGCTGCCGCGCGCACCCGAGTGTGCCATCATGTAGATCGAGTTGATTTGAGGCATCTTGCCATCGGCGCCAGGCTTTGGACTGGAAATTGCCTTCATCATTGCGTCTGCAACCTTGTCGCCGCAGCGCGCCCACGCATCAATGACCTTATTGTACTTCTCGCCCTGCGTGATCAGCCCGTCCTGATACTGCTGCTCATAGTCCTTCACCAGACCGCGCGTCGTATCGACGAGTTCGATCTTCTCGTCGGGAATGCGCATGTCATCCTTGCCGAAGCTGATGCCCGCCTTGAACGCGTGGCGGAAGCCCAGCCCCATGATCGCATCCGCAAAAAGAACGGTCTCCTTCTGGCCGGTATGACGATAGACGACGTCGATAACGTCCCCGATGTCCTTCTTGGTCAGCAGGCGATTGACGATGTCGAAGGGCACTTTCGAGTTCTTCGGCAGAGCCTCGCCGAGCAGCATGCGACCCGGCGTCGTCTGGAAGCGCTTGAGGTAGGTCTTGCCCTTCTCGTCGGTCTGCGGCAGCCGCGCGGTGATCTTCGAATGCAGGGTGACCGACTTGTTGTCGAGCGCCTGATGCAGTTCGGGCATCTCGCCGAACGCCATGCCCTCGCCCGGCTCGCCCGCGCGCTCCATGGTAAGATAATAGATTCCAAGCACCATGTCCTGCGAGGGGACGATGATCGGCTTGCCGTTTGCGGGGCTGAGGATGTTGTTGGTGCTCATCATCAGCACGCGCGCCTCGAGTTGCGCTTCCAACGACAGTGGCACATGCACCGCCATCTGGTCGCCATCGAAGTCGGCGTTGAATGCCGAGCAGACGAGCGGATGCAGCTGGATAGCCTTGCCCTCGATCAGCACGGGCTCGAACGCCTGGATGCCCAGACGGTGGAGCGTGGGCGCGCGATTAAGCAGCACGGGATGCTCGCGGATGACTTCGTCCAGGATATCCCAGACTTCCTTACGCTCCTTCTCCACCCACTTCTTCGCCTGCTTCAGTGTCATCGAGAGACCCTTGGCGTCGAGGCGCGAGTAGATGAACGGCTTGAACAGTTCGAGCGCCATCTTCTTGGGCAACCCGCACTGGTGAAGCTTGAGTTCCGGCCCGGTGACGATCACCGAGCGGCCGCTATAATCGACGCGCTTGCCGAGCAGATTCTGGCGGAACCGCCCCTGCTTGCCCTTGAGCATGTCGGACAGCGACTTCAGCGGCCGCTTGTTCGCGCCCGTGATCGTGCGCCCGCGACGGCCATTGTCGAACAGCGCATCGACCGCCTCCTGCAACATGCGCTTCTCGTTGCGCACGATGATGTCGGGCGCGCGCAATTCGATCAGGCGCTTCAGGCGGTTGTTGCGGTTGATGACCCGGCGATACAGGTCGTTCAAGTCCGACGTCGCGAAACGGCCGCCGTCCAACGGCACCAGCGGGCGGAGTTCGGGCGGGATCACCGGAACCACCGTCAGCACCATCCACTCGGGCTTGTTGCCACTCTCCATGAAGGATTCGATCACCTTCATGCGCTTGATGATCTTCTTGGGCTTCAATTCGGATTTGGTTTCGGCCAATTCCTTCTTCAGCGTCTCGTATTCGCCAGCAAGATCCATCTCTTCGAGCAGTTTGCGGATCGCCTCCGCGCCGATGCCCGCGACGAACGCATCCTCGCCATGCTCTTCCTGCGCTGAATACAGCTCGTCCTCGGTCAGCAGCTGGAAGCGCTTGAACGGCGACATGCCGGGATCGAGCACAATATAATGCTCGAAATACAGCACGCGCTCCAGATCCTTGAGCGGCATATCGAGCAACATGCCGATACGGCTCGGCAGCGATTTCAGGAACCAGATATGTGCGACGGGCGCTGCAAGTTCGATATGCCCCATGCGCTCACGGCGAACCTTCGAGATCGTGACCTCGACGCCGCACTTCTCGCAGACGATCCCCTTATACTTCATGCGCTTGTACTTGCCGCACAGGCACTCGTAGTCCTTGATCGGCCCGAAAATCCGTGCGCAGAACAGACCGTCGCGCTCCGGCTTGAACGTGCGATAGTTAATCGTTTCGGGCTTACGGATTTCGCCGAACGACCAGGAGCGGATCTTCTCCGGCGAGGCCAGACTGATCTTGATCCGGTCGAACGTCTCCGGCTTCTGCGCCGGGTGGAAGAAGTTCATCAGTTCGGTATTCATGCCAGCCGTCCTTCCGATTTCAAACAGGCGCTCACGCCAACCTTATTCATTGTGCTCGTAAACGATCCATGTGCCGTCCGGCCGCCGCTCTGCGGTATGCCCAACACAGACGCTGGGCAGGTCCGACAGTTCGGGGCGATCGGCGAGACAGTCTAAGCAAAGTACCTTGGCATTTTCGATGTTGTCCGAGTCGCCCCTGCACTGCATCCCCAAACCACCGTCATCATCCGGGTCATGTGTGAACAATCCGATCTCCTCGCCCGCATGCACGTGCTCGCACACGACAACGGCAGTATTGTGTGGAAATCTGTGACCTGCGATGCGTATTTCCACGATTAAACGGCCGGTATTCCCGCGTCGTTCTCGCCCGACTGCAACTCCACATTCAGTCCAAGTGAGCGCATTTCCTTCACTAGCACGTTGAAGCTCTCGGGAATGCCCGCCTCGAACGTGTCGTCGCCCTTGACGATCGCCTCATAGACCTTGGTGCGCCCGACGACATCGTCGGACTTGACCGTCAGCATTTCCTGCAACGTGTACGCCGCGCCGTAAGCCTGCAGCGCCCAGACCTCCATCTCGCCGAACCGCTGGCCGCCGAACTGCGCCTTGCCGCCCAGCGGCTGCTGCGTCACCAGCGAATAGCTACCAATCGAGCGCGCGTGGATCTTGTCATCCACCAAGTGATGCAGCTTGAGCATGTAAATATAGCCCACCGTCACCTTGCGATCGAAGGTCTCGCCGGTGCGCCCGTCGAACAGATCGACCTGGCCCGAGCCATCGAGCCCCGCCAGTTCGAGCATCTGTGTCACGTCCGCCTCGCGCGCGCCATCGAACACTGGCGTCGCCATCGGCACGCCACCCGCCAGATTGGACGCGAGCTGCATCAGCTTGTCGTCGTCCAGCGCGGCGATCTCATCCTTGTGCTGCCAGCCATAGATGGTGTTCAGCTTCTCGCGCACGCCGCTTGCATCGGGTGCCGCTGCCAGTTCCTTGCCCTTGGCATAAATGTCTTCAAGCATCGCACCGATCTGACGGCCCAGACCGCGCGCGGCCCAGCCCAGATGCGTCTCAAAGATCTGGCCGACGTTCATGCGCGAAGGCACGCCGAGCGGGTTGAGCACCAGATCGACCGGCGTTCCATCTTCGAGAAACGGCATATCCTCGGCGGGTACGATGCGGCTGATCACGCCCTTGTTGCCGTGACGGCCCGCCATCTTGTCGCCCGGCTGCAGCTTGCGCTTCACCGCGACGAAGACCTTGACCATCTTGAGCACGCCCGGCGGCAGCTCGTCGCCACGCTGCAGCTTCTCCACCTTGTCCTCAAAGCGCGCGTTGAGATTGCCCTCCGCGCCATCGAACTGGCCGCGCAGCGCCTCGATATCGGCTTGGCGGGCGTCGTCGGCAGAGCCGAATTTCCACCATTCGCGCTGCGGATGCTGCGCCAACAGCTCATCGGTGATCGCGGATCCCTTGCGCACGCCCTTCGGCCCCGCCGAGACGCTCTGCCCCAACAGCAGATCCTTCAACCGCGAGTAGGTTGCGCGGTTCAGGATCGCACGCTCGTCCTCACGGTCCTTCGTGAGCCGCTCGATCTCGTCGCGCGCGATCATCAGCGCGCGTTCGTCCTTGTCGATACCGTGGCGGTTGAAGATGCGCACATCGACGATGGTGCCCGACACTCCAGGTGGAAGACGGAGCGACGTATCACGCACATCGCTGGCCTTTTCGCCGAAGATGGCGCGCAGCAGCTTTTCTTCCGGGGTCATCGGCGATTCGCCCTTGGGCGTGATCTTGCCGACCAGAATGTCGCCCGGCTCCACCTCGGCACCGATATACACGATCCCCGCCTCGTCGAGGTTGCGCAATGCTTCCTCGCCCGCGTTGGGGATGTCTCGGGTAATGTCCTCGGACCCCAGCTTGGTGTCCCGCGCCATCACCTCGAATTCCTCGATGTGGATCGAGGTGAACACATCGTCCTTGACGATGCGTTCCGAGATGAGGATCGAATCCTCGTAGTTATACCCGTTCCACGGCATGAACGCGACCAAGGCATTGCGTCCCAGCGCCAGTTCCCCGAACTGCGTGGAAGGACCATCAGCGATGATGTCGCCCTTGCCAACAACATCGCCCACCGTCACCAGCGGACGCTGATTGATGCAGGTGTTCTGGTTGGACCGCTGAAACTTCTGCAACCGGTAGATATCCACGCCAGACTTGGACGCATCGATCTCCTCGGTCGCGCGGATGACGATACGCCCCGCATCGACCTGATCGACGATGCCGCCGCGCCGCGCACCGATGGCGGCACCCGAATCGCGCGCCACGGTCGCCTCCATGCCGGTGCCGACCAGCGGCGCGTCGGCCTGCAGCAAGGGCACGGCCTGGCGCTGCATGTTCGAGCCCATCAGCGCGCGGTTGGCGTCATCGTTCTCGAGGAACGGGATCAGCGACGCGGCGACCGAGACGAGCTGCTTGGGGCTGACGTCCATCAGCGTGATCTGATCGCGCGGCGCCATCAGGAAATCGCCCGCCTCACGCGCCGAGACCAGTTCGTCGTTGAACGTCCCATCCGCGGTCAGACCGGCGTTCGCTTGCGCAATCGTGTGCTTCGTCTCTTCCATCGCGGACAAATACACGAC
>JBBQJX010000034.1:0-10025 GCA_038326295.1 Sphingomonadales bacterium | reverse complement strand
CGTCACGTCGGCGGGCTCGAACCAGTTGAAACAACGGTTGGCGTTGTTCGCCTGCCGTTGTTCGGGGAACAGCAGCGCGAACCCGTTCGTGTCCGCCAGCGCGGACCAGCCCGATCCGTGATCGTAGGCCGCCGCGCTCTGCGTGCAGCCATGGAGCACCACGACCAGCGCCGTGCCGCGCCTCAGCTTCGCGGGCACGTAAGTCCACCCATCCAGCGCCCCCGGATTGGCACCGAATTCGGTGAGCGGGGTCAGCCGACCCCCGGCTGGCGCGTGCCGCCCGGCGGGCTTCGCATTCAGGGCATCGATCACGCGCGTCTCCAGGCTGCCGTCGCGGACCACCCCGCGCCCGCTCAACCCGCAAGGTAGCCGTTCGTTGCTGCACTGCAACACGAATCCCACACCGTTGGCCCGCCGCCCCGCACCCCTTATAGAAGGCCGGAGCCGTCCGAGAGAGAACGCCCATGTCCATCCGTCCCTGGCGCGATATCGTCCGCCGCCCCAGCCGCCAGATCATGGTCGGCCGTGTGCCCGTCGGCGGCGATGCGCCGATCACCGTGCAGACGATGACCAATACGCCGACCGACGATGCCGCCGCGACCATCGCGCAAATCCAGGCTTGTGCGGACGCAGGCGCGGACATCGTGCGCGTATCGTGCCCCGACGAGGCGAGCACGGCGGCGATGCCGATGATCTGCCGGGCATCGCCGGTGCCGATCGTCGCCGACATCCACTTCCACTATAAACGCGCGCTAGAAGCCGCCGATGCGGGCGCGGCGTGCCTGCGCATCAACCCGGGCAACATCGGCAACGCCACGCGCGTGCGCGAAGTGGTCAATGCGGCGAAGGCCAATGGATGTTCGATGCGGATCGGGGTGAACGCGGGTTCGCTCGAGAAACATCTGCTCGACAAATATGCCGAGCCGTGCCCCGAGGCGATGGTCGAATCCGCGCTCGATCATGCGAAGATCCTGCAGGATCATGATTTCCACGAGTTCAAGATCAGCGTGAAATCTTCGGACGTGTTCATGGCGGTCGCGGCCTATCAGCAGCTGGCCGAACAGATCGATTGCCCGCTGCATCTGGGCATTACCGAGAGCGGCTCGCTGATCTCGGGCACGGTCAAGTCGTCGATCGGCATGGGCATGCTGCTCTGGGGCGGCATCGGCGATACCATCCGCGTCTCGCTCTCGTCCGATCCGGTGGACGAGGTGCGCGTCGGCTTCGAGATGCTGCGCTCGCTGGGTCTGCGCGTGCGCGGCGTGCGTATCGTGTCCTGCCCGTCGTGCGCGCGGCAGGGCTTCAACGTCATTAAGACGGTCGAAACTTTGGAACCGCGGCTGGCGCACATCCGCACGCCGCTGTCGCTCTCGATCATCGGCTGCGTGGTGAACGGCCCCGGCGAGGCGCGCGAGACCGATATCGGCCTGACCGGCGGCGGCCAGGGCAAGCACATGGTCTATCTGAGCGGCCTGACCGATCACACGATCGAAAGCGAGAACATGGTCGATCACATCGTGCAACTGGTCGAAGCCAAGGCGGCCGAGATCGAGGCGGCGAACGCGGCCGCTGAAGCGATGGCGGTGGCGGCGGAGTAACCCGGCTTTTCGGAGATGGCCTGCGCGCGCCGATCTGGTAGGTTTCCCGCGATGCGCCGCCTGCTCGTCCCCATAGTATCGCTCGCGCTCGGCACGGCGGCATCGCCCCCGCCCGCTCCCGACCGTGCAGGCTGGCTCGCCGATTTCGAGACCGCCAGGCAGGCGATCACCCGCACCTCACCCAATCTGGAATGGCAGGCCGAGCGCGGCCTCGATCTGGCCGCTATCGAAGGCCGCGCCCGCGCCCGCCTCGCCGCCGCCAACACGCCCGAAGAGGCGCGCGACGCCCTGCGCCGCTTCCTGCGCCCCTTCGCCGACGGTCACATGGAGCTATCCTCGCTCGCTCCCGCATCCGAACGCGCCGAGCGTCCCCCGACGACCGCCCCCGACTGTGCCGCGCTCGGGATCGAGGATCGTCCCGATACCGGCGCGATCGCGTCGCGACTTGCGGGCTACCGCAGCCTTGCGCCCGCTGGTGCGGCGGTGCCCGCCGGGGTTGTCGAGGTCAAAGGCCACCGGATCGGCGTGCTGCGGATCGCGATGTTCGCCCCGTCGCTCGCGCACTGCCGAGCGGTGCTGTCGGCCACGCCGCCGCCCGCCAATTGCGACGAGCAGTGCCGTGATACGCTCGCGGCGCGCATCGACGACATGTTCCTCGCCGAGATCGCCACCCGCCTGCGCGCGCTGCGCGCCGCACGGCCCGAGGCGTTGCTGGTCGATCTCGCGGACAATGGCGGCGGCAACGATACCGCAATCGCGATCGCGCGGATGCTGGGCGGGGCGGACGTTCCCACCCCGGCGCTCGCGCTCACCCGCACGCCCGCCACCGTGCGCGACCTCACCGACGATCTGGCCGATCTGGACCGCGCGCTCATCACACGGGCCGACAGGCAACACGCCGCCCCCTACCGGACCCGCCTCGTCGCCGCGCTCGCAGAGGCGCGCCAGCCCTGCGATCTTGCGCCGTTATTTCAGGGGCGTGCAGCGGGTTGCACGAACCTGATCCGCCAACGCTATGCTGGAGGGACCAGCCCGCTCGATCTTCCTGCCGCAGATCGGGACCGTCCATGGGCCGAGCTGGTCTCGGCCACCGCGCGCTATCACTTCCAGCCTGCGCACTGGCCCGGGCCCCTGTTCTTGCTGGTCGATGGAAACAGCGCGTCCGCGACCGAGCTTCTGGTCGCCATGCTGAAAGACGCCAACCGCGCCATCGTGATCGGCGCGCCCACCTTCGGCGCAGGCTGCGGCTTCACGCGTCCGCCGCAGCTGGTCGCGCTGGCGCATCTGGGCCTTGCGCTGAGCATCCCCGATTGCGCGCGCTTCCGCCGGGACGGAACGAACGAGATCGACGCGATTGTCCCTGACGTGCTCATCCCGTTCCGCGAGTTCGATACGCCCAGGCAGCGCGCCGGGCGGCTGCTGGGCGCGCTGCCGACGGTACTCGCCCAAGCAGCCCCGCGTCGCCCGACGAGCTAAGCGGTCCAGGGATCGATCACCGGCACGCTCAGGCCGGGGAAATGCTTCACATTGCGCGTGGCGATGGTCGCACCGTGGACCTCGGCAATCGCCGCGATGAAGGTATCGCCGTCCTCGATCACGATCCCTTGTTGCTCGCGAATCGCCGCAATCTCGGCTGCACGCGTCGCCGTCGCAGCGTCCAGCGGGGCAACCCGGCCGCCCAGTACGGTCCCGAGCAGGATATCGAGCGATGTCGCCAGCCGCTGCCTGCGCGCTCCGTCCGGAAGGCGGCTCACGCCGAAGCGCGCCTCGTAAACCGTTACCGCGCTGGTCCAGATGCCACGCGGGTCCTGCCGATCCATCCACGCAATCACGCGTTCCTCGGTGTGCGGCGGCATTAGGGCCGAGTGCACGTTGGTATCAAGCAGGATTATCGTCGAACGCCATCGGCCTCAACTTCCAGTCACGCTTGCGTTCGATCTCGAACCCGCCAGCCTCGGCAAACAGCCTGGCGATTTGCGTGCCCGGCCCTTCCCCGGACGCGGGCGGCTCCACCGCCGCCGCGCTCAGCACCACGCGCGCCTCCTCTTCCAGGCTACGCCCATGACGCACCGCCCGGGCGCGAAGCTGCGCCTTGATGCCATCGTCCATGTTCGAACCAGCAACTGGGCCATTCGCTGGCCCCTCGATGCTATCATGATAGCAAGCGGGATCGACGCAATGTCTCGGCCATCCTCGCTGGCCGGTTTCATCCGGGCATGCCATCACGCGCCTATGCGCGAGAAGGAATTGCGGCTGGCCCTGGTGTGCTATGGCGGGGTCAGCCTCGCCATCTACATGCATGGGGTTGCCAAGGAGATTTGGAAGCTCGCGCGCGCCAGTCGCGCCTTCCACGATCGCGATCTTGCCACCCTCACCGATTCAGAACGCGTCTATCACGAGTTGCTCGTCCAGATCGGCGACACCCTGCAACTCCAGGTCATCGTCGATATCGTCGCGGGCTCGTCCGCCGGCGGCATCAACGCGGTCTTCCTCGCGCACGCGATCGCGACCGGCGAGGATTTCGGCGCGCTGACCGAATTATGGCTGAGCGAAGCCGATGTGGACAAGCTGCTCGATCCGGACGCCGCCCCCACTTCGCGCTGGTCCAAGGTGTACGCCGAGCCGCTCATATGGATGGCGGGCCGCCGCTACGCCGAACTGTTCGAGGAGGTGGAGCCCGCGACGCGCGACGAGGTGCGAGGCAAGCTCAGTCGCCTGGTTCGCGGCCGCTGGTTCGAGCCGCCGTTTTCGGGGACGAACCTCACGCGCGATATCCTCGGGGCCTTCGATGCGATGGCCGCCGCGCCGCCGGGTCCTGCGCTCGTGCCACCGGGTCTGCCGCTCGATCTCTTCGTCACCGTCACCGATTTTCACGGCCACCCCGAACGCCTGCGCCTGCATTCGCCGGGCGAGGTGGTGGAGACCGAATATCGCCTGACGCTTGCCTTCCACGATAGTGGCCAGGCGCTGCCGCGCGTGCTCGGCGATGTGCCCGCACTCACGCTCGCCGCGCGCGCCACCGCGTCCATCCCGGGCATCTTCCCGGCGTTCCAGCTGGCCGAGCTGGACGAGGAGCTCGCCGCGCGCGCGCAGCCGTGGCCCGGCCGCTCGGCCTTCCTCGCGGGCGCCTTCCCCGGCCGCGTCGCGCGCGGCGAGGATCTGGCGGGCATCGCGCTCGTCGATGGCGGTGTGCTCGATAACGCCCCCTTCGGCCCCGCCATTGCCGCGTTGCGCCACCGCCCCGCCAACCGCGAGGTGGATCGGCGCGTCCTCTTCATCGATCCCACGCCGGGCAAAACCTCTATCCGCCTGCGCCCCGGCACCGATCCCGGCGCTCCCGGGTTCTTCACTAACATCTTCCGCTCCCTGTCGGACATCCCGCGCGAGCAGCCGATCCGCGACAGCCTCGATGCGCTCCACGCCATCTCGCGCCGGACCAAGCGGCTGCGCTATGTGTTGGACGGCATGCGCACTGCGGTCGAGGCCGCGATCGCGAGCGCGTTCGGCCCCGGCCTCGCTCTCCACGCGATCACGCCAGAACGCATCGCGGGCCTGCGCGCAGGCGCGCATACTTTAGCCGCGCGCGAAAGCGGCTTCACCTATCCCGCCTATGGCCAGCTCAAGTTGTCGGGCGTGGTCGAAAGCATCGCCGAACTCCTGGTCGCGATCGGCGGCCACGATACCCGGCCGGGTGGCACCGAGGCGGTGCGCGCCGCGCTCTGGGCGCATGTGCGCGCCGAGCACATCACCACCGTCGATGCTCCCGGCGATCCCGAGGCCGATCACGTCCCCTTCGTCGCCTTCCTGCGCGCCTTCGATCTGGCGTTTCGCATCCGCCGTTTGCGCGCGCTGATCCGCGCGATGAACGTGGTGGCTGCCACGATACCCGAGGCCGGACGGGCGCAGATGGAGGCCGTCAAGCTCGATCTTTACGCGCTCCTCGCCCCGTTCCTCGCGCGCGCCGCGCCCGAGCACCTTTCCGCAGACGTCGCCCCCGCCGCTGCGCAGGCGCATAACGATCCCGCCGCCGCGCTCGCCGCGCTCGCCGCCGCGCTGGACCTGCGCGCGCTCGATCACGAAACCGACAACGGCTTCGTCGCTATCCTCGACAAACTCCCCGAAGCCGCCCGCCGCGCGCTGCTGATCGCCTATCTGGGCTTCCCCTTCTTCGATATCGCCACACTGCCGCTCCACCAGGACGATGGGCTGGACGAGGCGGACGAGATCAAGGTGGATCGCATCGCGCCCGAGGATACCTGCTACCTGCGCCCCGGCGCGGGCAGCCTCAAGGGCGCGCGCATGAACAGCTTCGCCGCCTTCTTCGCGCGCGCCTACCGCGAGAACGATTACCTCTGGGGTCGCCTCCATGCGGCCGAGCGCCTCGTGGACATCGTGCTGTCCACGCTCCCCGGCGACGCACCCCCCGCGCCCGGTCTGGCCGACACGCTCAAGGCGGCGGCGATCCGCGCCATCCTCGACGACGAAGCCCCCCGCCTGACCGCGATCGACGATCTGATCGCGGCCCTGCGCTACGATCTCGCCGCGCGGGGCTGAGCCGCCGATCGGGAAACGGATGGCTGGCTGGGGCACCTGGATTCGAACCAGGGGATGGCGGTACCAAAAACCGCTGCCTTACCGCTTGGCTATGCCCCAGCAGGCGGCCCTGACGTAGCGGCCGGGTGCGCGTCGCGCAATCCGGCGTCCCGCCGCGCGTGCAGTTCGGGATCGAACGCGCTGTCCCGCGTCGAGAGCACCAGCACCGCCACATAGGCAAACGCACTGGCAATCAGCAGGCCGATCGCCGCACCTGGAATTGCGAGCGCTGCCAGATTGGGCAGCCCCACCAGCGCCAGATAGACCACCAGCCCGCGCGGCCACCCCCAGCGGAACGCGATATGGTGATGCAGGTGATCGCGGTCGGCAGCGAACGGCGATCCACCACGGAGCGCGCGCGCGGTGATCAGCCGCAACGTATCGAGAACGGGCACGATGAACAGCAAGGCCACCCGCTCGGCGTGCCACATCGGGAAGGCGTGATTGTAAACGTAAATCGCAAGCAGCCCCACGATCGCCGAAATCCCGTAACTCCCCGCGTCGCCCAGAAACAGCTTGCCCCGCATGTTGAATGCGAAGATCGTCGCGAGGCTGATCGCCAGCGCCGCGCACACGGGCGAGAGCGCGGGCGGCGCTGCGAGCCAGATCAGCGTGGTCCAGATCGCCGCCAGCCCGGTCACCAGCCCGTTCTTGCCGTCCGCCATATTGACCGCGTTCAAAAGCCCGACAAGGCACGCCACGGTGAACGCGGTCTCGATCCCGCCCAGGATGAACACGCGATCCGAGCCACCGAAGCTCAGGAATGCGATGCGAAAATCGGGCGCGTAGAACGTCACCAGTGTGAACACCACCAGCCCGAAGACCAGCCGCAGTCGCGGCCCCAGCCCGAAGCGGTCGTCTGCCATCCCGGTCGTCAGCATCGCGGCCGCCGCGACCGCGAACCATTGCAAATGAAGCGCGGTCAGCCCGCTCCAGCGGGGATCGCCCACCGCCATCAGCCCGAGTGCGCCGAGCGCGGAGAGGACAACCGCCAGCCCGCCCACAAGCGGCGTCACCTGCGCGTGCGTCTTGCGTCCTCCGTCGGGCCAGTCGAGCACGCCGATCCAGCGACCGATTGCCATCGCGTGCTGCCCCACGGCCACCGAGATCGCCAGCGCCAAAACGCCCGCTATCAGGCTGATCGCATTCATTGCTTCGCCTCCCCGTTGCCGCGTGCGGCCCCTTGGTCTAGGTCGCGCGCGATCATGCGCCCGCCGACGCCGGGGCGAAGGCAAGCGAAGCGGGAAAATCGGACATGACCATACTCGTTACCGGCGCTGCGGGGTTCATCGGCTTCCATACTGCCCATCGGCTACTTGAACGCGGTGAACGGGTGCTGGGGCTCGATAGTCTGAACGCATATTATTCCGTCTCGCTCAAAAAGTCCCGCATCGCCGAGCTCGAGCGCCGCCACGGCGACGCCTTCCGCTTCGTGCAGTGCGATTTCGCCGACCGGGCCGCACTTGCCCGGGCGCTGGACGGCGCGGGCGTGGACCGCGTCGTCCACCTCGGGGCGCAGGCGGGGGTGCGATATTCTATCGAGAATCCGGGTGCTTACGTCGAGAGCAATCTCGTGGGGCACCTGAACGTCATGGAATGGGCGCGCCGCTCCGAAGTCTGTCGCCATATGGTTTATGCGTCCTCCTCCTCGGTATACGGTTCGAACACGAAGCTCCCCTTTGCGGTCGAGGACCGCGTCGATCACCCCATTTCGCTCTACGCCGCCACCAAGAAGGCGGACGAGCTAATGAGCGAGACTTACGCGCACCTCTACCGCCTGCCGCTCACGGGTCTGAGGTTCTTCACCGTCTATGGCCCGTGGGGCCGCCCGGACATGGCGCTGTGGCTCTTCACCGATTCGATCCTGAACGGCCGCCCGATCGACGTGTTCGGTGAGGGCAATATGCGCCGGGACTTCACCTACATCGACGATATCGTCACCGGCGTAGTCTCCTGCCTCGACAACCCGCCGCCCGACGATGGCGTGCCGAAAGCGGGTGGCAGCGTCGCCCCGCACCGGCTTTACAACATTGGCAACCATCGCTCCGAGGAGCTGAGCCGGATGATCGATGTGATCGAAGCGGCGGTGGGCAAGCGCGCGGTGCGCAACCTCCGGCCGATGCAGCCCGGAGACGTGCGCGATACGCATGCCGATATCGGCGCGATCGAGCGCGATCTGGGCTTTGCGCCGACCACCGCCATCGACGTGGGCATCCCCCGCTTCGTCGATTGGTTCCGCGCCTACCACGGCGTCTAGCCATGGCCGCCGGAGCGTAGGCGTGAGCAATTATGCGCTCTGGTCGGTGTTCGGCCCCTGGGCGTGGTGCGGCTGGGCGCTGCTCATCGGGGCGGTCGCGCTCGCATTTCCCGCGCGACGCGCGCGCGTTGTCGCACGCGTCTCGGTCGGCCTCGGCCTCGCATGGTTCTTCGCGATGTTCGTCTCGCCGATGGGCTTCGCGCTGATCGAGCCGCTCGAGACGCGCTTTCCCCGGCCCGCGCTGGCCACACCGCCGCGCGACGTACTCGTGCTCACCGGGGGCGAGCATCTGAACGCCGCCGCGCGCCACCACCGCCCCGAATATGGAGAGACCGGCGATCGCATGATCGCGGGCGCAATGCTGGCGCACCGTTTCCCCGCCGCGCGCCTGTGGGCCGTGGGCGGTGTGCGCCCCACGCCCGAAGCGCCGCGCGATGTCGACTGGCTGCGCGAGGCGTGGCTGCGGCTCGGTTTAGATCCGCGCCGGATCGTCATCGTCGGCAATACCGACGATACGTGCACCAACGCGCGCGGCGTCGCGGCACGGCTGGGGTCGGCGGCGCGACCGGTGCTCGTCACGTCTGCCTTTCACATGCCGCGCGCGATGGGGTGTTTTCGTGCAGCAGGGCTCGATCCGATCGCCTATCCGGTCGATTTTCTGAATGGTGCGGATATCAGCATCCTCGATACGAGGTCGCCCGATCTCGCGATGGATGCGCTGCGCACCGAGCTTGCGCTGCACGAATATCTGGGCCTCGCTTATTACCGGCTGACCGGGCGGATCGGCGAGCTGTGGCCGGGACCTCAGCCGCCGAGAACCCGCCGGTACAGCGCCAGATAGGCGTCCGCCATGCGGTCCACGGTGAAGCGCGCTGCCACAGCGGCGCGGCACGCGGTGCGATCGATCTCGTGCAGCCGCGCCACCGCCGCAACCGCCTCGCCCACGGTATCGACCAGAAAGCCGGTGACGCCGTCCTCGATCAGCTCGGGCATCGAGCCGCGCCGGAAGGCGATGACGGGCGTCCCGCACGCCATTGCCTCGACGACGGACAGGCCGAACGGCTCGTCGAAGCCGATCGGGTGGAGGAGCGCGGCGGCATGGCCGAGCGTGCGCGTGCGGAGCTCGCCGCCGACGGGGCCAAGGTAGCGGACGTGATCGCCGTCGAGGTGGGGCAGAATTTCACGCTCGTGATAGCCCTCGTCCTGAATGATCCCGGCCATGATCAGATTGCGGTCGCTGGCGCGGGCGATGGCGATGGCGTCCGCCGCACCCTTGTCGGGGTGGATGCGGCCGAAGAACAGCAGGTCGGGACCGCCGTCGGCGACGAAGGGGAAGTCGGCGAGCGGGATGCCGTGGTGGATGGTAGCGGCGTAACGCAGGCCGGGCGCGCGGTCCGCGTCGCTGATCGCGACGTAATGCGTGTGATCCTGATAGGCGCGGTAGGCGGGAAGGATGCGCGGCGAGCTGAAGCCGTGGATCGTGGTCACCATCGGCGTGTCCACCAGCCGACTGAAGGCGAGCGGCAGGAAATCATACTGGTTATGGATCAGATCGAACCGGCCCGCGCGCGCGGCTT
>JBBQJX010000033.1:0-10132 GCA_038326295.1 Sphingomonadales bacterium | reverse complement strand
CGCCAGCGCGAACGCACGGGCAAGATCGCCCATCGCAGCGGCGAGCTGGATGCCGAACACCGCGAAGATCGGCGCGAGCAAGACCGCGCGCGCGCTCACCGCCCGGAACGCGGCCACATCGTCTGGCGCGTGCCCGGCCAGCGCGGGCAGCGCGGCGGTCCAGAACGCCAGCCCCACACCGCCGATCATGTCCGCTTGCGCCCCTTCGCCCAACTGGATGCGGGCCTGCCCGGTCCTGCCGGTGCAGGCCGAGAGCAGCAGGCGTGCGAACCAGACGCTCGGGTGGCGTGGCCACAGCTGCAGCGCGCGATCGATCGTCCGGTCGGCCTCTTCGATGCGCCCCGCAATCCAGCGCTTGTACGCGAGCCGGTACTGATGCGCCGGCGAGAGCGGATCGGCGGCGACTGCGCGCTCGGCGAAGGCGGCGCTGCGCGCGTTGAAGCCCACCGATTGGGTCAGCACGACCATGCCATTCAGCGCCGCCGAGTTGTCCGGTGCGAGCGCGAGTGCGGCGCCGAGCCGCTGTTCGGCCGCTGCCCAGTCGCCGAATGCCGGCTGGAGCAGCGCGCGCGCGGCGAGCGCGTTTCCATCGCGCGGATCGAGCGCGAGCGCGCGCGCGGCCGCCGCCTCGCAATCGCGGACCGCTCCCGCCACGCGCGGCGGTGGCGCGTTCTCGGCAAGCCCGCGGTACGCGAGCGCGAGCAGACCCCATGCGGCGGCACTATCCGGCGCGCGCGCGACCGCCTCGCGCAGGAAGCCCACGCCCTGCGCATCGCTCTCGGGCAGTTCGTCGCGCACTTCCTGACGGCCACGCTCGATCAATTCCTGCAGGCGAGGATCGGTTCGGGGACGCAGCATCGCCGAGCCTCCACCGGCAACCGCCAGCACAGCCAGCCCCGCGCCGATCGCCCGACGGCTGAGCCGTGTGCCTCCACGTTCGGGTACGCCAGCCGGATGCTCGACTGGCGGCGACGGGACCGGTGCGTCGGTCGGGCCGAACGCATGGGGATCGCCAACAGCGTCCACCGTCAGCCGATACCCCACGCGTGGGATCGTCTCGATGCGCAGGGCTGCACCGGTCACACCGATCGCGCGCCGTGCCTCGCCGATAGCGCGATTGACGCTATCGTCTCCGACCGTCTGGCCCGGCCAGCACAGCCGCCGCAAATCCTCGCGGGTCAGCACGTCGCCACCGGCGTCGATCAGCGCCAGGAGGACCTGCATCACGCGCGGCTCGATCGCCGCGCTGGCACCCGGTCCCTCCACCGTACGCAGTGCGGGGCGCAAGGTGGCATTACCGAGGGCGAAAGCCTCGCGATGGGCAAGTCGAAGCGACTTCGGCCCGACGAGGACGCCGTTCGCTCGATTGCCGTCGGGCGGAACCGAAACATCGGCAAAAGATCGGCTCGCCATCATCGACACCTGCGGTTCGGGCAGCGCAACCATAGCCCGGTCGCGGCGCTCGCGACAGTCACAGGGAGCAATAGACATGCAACGACTTCAAACATTCATGTTAGGGTGCGCGCTTGCGTTCGCGGTTACGGGCGGCGCAATAACCGCCAAACCGCTCGCGTTCACGGGAACGCTCTCGCGCTCCAATCCGGGCGCCGCGCCCGGTGGACGCTGCGCGCCCGCGCTGACCGTTTACAACAACAACGTCGGCACCAACGTCGCCACGGGCACATCGAACTTCGGCAATTTCCTGGAGGATGCATCGCAGTGCCTGCCGGTCCTGCCGCCCACGATCGCGTATGATGGCCAGTGGCGCTTCGATTTCACGAAGGGATCGCTCTTCGGCCCCTATTCCGCCATCGTCGGTCTCACCGGAACGCCGGGTGTCTTCAGCATCCTCGGCACGTTCACGATTGCGGGCGGAACGGGCTTCTTCGGCGGCGCAACCGGGACGATTACCGAGAATGGCACGCTCGATCGCCGGGGACTGCCCGCCGTCGCGCTCGCGGAAGGAACGTTGACGGGGCTGATCAATGTTCCCGAACCCGCCACGGTGGCGCTAATGGCAGCGGGCATGGGCGGGCTGGCGCTGGCCAAACGGCGACAACGCTCGCGCGCCGCGTAGCGGCCTGAAGCAAGCGAATTCGGAGACCGCCGACGCGCGGCGGTCACCTCCGCAGACTAAGGGCTTACAACCGGAGCTACATCTCATCGGTGTCGACTTCGCCCGGCGAGGTGAGCAGCGCGTCCGACACCACCGCTGAATTGCCCCGGATCGCGGCTTCGATCCTGGCCATCGTCGCAGGGTTATTCAGCAGATATTTCTTCGAATTCTCGCGGCCCTGTCCGATGCGCACGCTATCGTGGCTGAACCACGCGCCCGATTTCTCGACGATCCCCGCCTTGACGCCCAGATCGAGGATCTCTCCCACCTTTGACACACCCTGCCCGTACATGATGTCGAACTCGACCTGCTTGAACGGCGGCGCGACCTTGTTCTTGACCACTTTCACGCGCGTCGTGTTGCCGACGATATCGTCGCCATCCTTGATCTGCCCGGTGCGGCGGATGTCCAGACGAACGCTCGCGTAGAATTTGAGCGCGTTGCCACCGGTGGTGGTCTCGGGATTGCCGTACATCACGCCGATCTTCATGCGCAGCTGGTTGATGAAGATGACAATGCACTTGGAACGCGAGATGCTGCCCGTGAGCTTGCGCAGCGACTGGCTCATCAGCCGCGCCTGCAGGCCGACATGGCTGTCCCCCATCTCTCCCTCGATCTCTGCGCGCGGCACCAAGGCCGCCACGCTGTCGATCACCAGCACGTCGATCGCGCCCGAGCGGACCAGCGTGTCGACGATCTCGAGCGCCTGCTCGCCGGTATCGGGCTGGCTGACGATGAGATTTTCGACATCGACCCCCAGTTTCTTTGCGTAAATCGGGTCGAGCGCATGCTCGGCATCGACGAACGCCGCCGTCCCGCCGAGCTTCTGCGCTTCGGCCACCACATGGAGCGCCAGCGTCGTCTTGCCCGAGCTCTCCGGCCCGTAAATTTCGATAACGCGGCCTTTGGGAAGCCCGCCCACGCCGAGCGCGAGATCGAGCCCGAGCGAGCCGGTGGAAATCACCTCCACCTCCTGCGCCTCGCGCTGGCCGAGCCGCATCGCGCTCCCTTTGCCGAACGCGCGGTCGATTTGCGCCAGCGCCGCGTCCAGCGCGCGCCCGCGATCGCCGCCCTGATCCCCCGCGCCGATCTTGCTCACTGCCGCAATCGCCATGTCCACATCCCTTGAAAACCGGCCTCACCCTCGCATGGCGGAGACGGGGAGGGAAGGGTCAAGCCACCGTTTCGAGCCGTGCGCGCACCAGCGCCGCCTCGAGCGCGGGCAACGAGTAGGGCTTGGGCAGCAGCACCGCGTTCCTGAACCGTTCCGGCAACCCGTCCGCGCCCGATCCGGACGCAATCACGAGCGGAATACCCTTCTCGCGCACCCGATCGGCAAGGTCGTAGATCGAACAGCCATCGACATGGACATCGAGCACGGCCACATCGAACGCGCCCTCTTCGACAATCGGCGTGGCTTCGCCGATCGTCGCGGCGGGACCCACTGCGACGCAACCGATCTGCTCGAGCATGTCGACCAGCATCATGCTGATCAACACTTCGTCCTCGACCACGAGGACGCGCGCACCGTCCAGATTTGTTCTGACCATATTGTCCATCGATTAGCACGAACCGCACGCCGCCGAAATGTCGGATCGCGTCCGCAGTTTTAGCCAATTATCATTACGCCGCAAGCCGCGCACGAACCGCGGCGCTCAACTCCTGGATCGAGAACGGTTTGCGCAGCAACGGCGTCGAGGGATCGTCCACGCGCGTGCGGATCTGCTCCTCGGCATAGCCCGAAATGAACAGCGCGCGCAGATCGGGACGCGCCGCGCGCGCGCGATTGACGAGTGTCGGTCCGTCCATGCCGAGCATGACCACGTCGCTGATCAGCAGATCGATGTCGGGCTCGTTTGCCATGATGGCGAGCGCCTCCTCGCCCGATTGCGCGGTCAGCACATGGTAACCGCTGCGGGTGAGCGCGCGCGCCGCCACCGCGCGCACCATCGCCTCGTCCTCCACCAGCAGAATCGTCCCCTGTCCCCAGCCTTCGAGCGCGGGGGCGGCGACCGTCGCGGGTGTTTCCACCCGCTCGCCGATCGCGGCGGGGAGGTAGATTTCAAATCTCGTGCCGCGGCTTGGTGCCGAATCAACGAAAATGAAGCCTCCGGATTGCTTGACGATACCATAGGCCATCGAGAGCCCCAGACCGGTCCCCTTGCCCTGATCCTTGGTGGTGAAGAACGGATCGAACACATTGTTCAGCACCGCCGGAGCGATGCCGGTGCCGGTGTCGGAGACCGAGATCGCTACATACTCCGCGTGCGGCATGATCTTGCGATCGAGCGCGGCGACATCGGCCGCCGCCACCGCATAAGTGCTGATCGACAGCAGCCCGCCACTCGGCATCGCGTCGCGCGCGTTGACCGCGAGGTTGACCAGCACCTGCTCGATCTGTCCCGGATCGACGCGCACGGGCGGCAGACCCGATCCCTGCGATACGTTGAGCCGCACCGTCTCGCCGAGCAGGCGGCGCAACAGGTGGCTGATCTCGCCCACGACGTCGGCAATCTGCACTACGCGGGTGCGCAACGTCTGCTGACGGGAAAACGCCAGCAACTGGCGCACCAGATCGGCGGCACGATTGGCGTTCTGACGGATCTGTTCGGCATCGTGATGATCGATGTCGCCCGGCCCGTGTCGCATCAGCATCAGATCGCAGTGACCGATGATCGCGGTCAGGATATTATTGAAATCGTGCGCGAGGCCGCCGGCAAGCTGGCCCACCGCCTCCATCTTGGTGGCCTGACGCATCTGCGCCTCCAGCCGCAGTTGCAGGCTGTCGTCCTTGGTGATGACGAACAGCCGTTCGTAGCGCGCGGCATAACCCATTGTGATCAGCACCGGCTGCCCCGGATGCGCGAGCGGCTCCAACCGCAAATCCTGCAATTTGGATTCACCGCCGAGCAGCATTGCCATCGCGGCATCGATCGCAGGCCGGTCATGCGCGGAGAATTGATCGGCAAAAAGCCCCTCATGCTTTGCCGCGCCCACCAGTTTGAGGAAAATGCGATTGGCGACCAGGATGTGTCCATTGCGGTGCACCGCCGCATAGCCGATCCCCACCTCCTCGGTGATCGTGCCGAGTTCGGCCCCGTCGCGGCTCGGGACGAGCACTGGCCGGAGCCAGGTGCGCCGCCGCGCCGCCCGGATCGCACGCGGCAGCGCGAGGGCACCCACCACCGAAGCGAGCGCGGCGATCGCTCCGGCCGCGCCCGCGATCAGCCAGCCCAGATACAGAGCCGAGCCGACCGCCGAAGCGCCGAGCGTCGCCGGCAGCGCGCGCGCGAACGCGCCTCCGGTTGTTCTGGCGGCAGGCGGATTGCGCATCGCGCAGAGAGACGGCGGTGCGGAACCAACGTCAAGCGTCAGCGGTCACCCCAGTGGGAATTGCAATAATCGCCCCCGCATCGGCACCAGCGCGGTTGCGGGTCGGCCGACCGCACGGCGGATCGCATGGTCCTCCACGTCCAGCCCGCCCGCGAGCGCGCCGTAGGCCGGGAGCACCAGCTTGGCGGACGTCAGCACGAAGCAGCGCCGCGCCACCCGCCGTCCCCGCGCCGATACGCGCAGCTTGGGGTGCCAATGCCCCGAAATCTCGCAGCCCCTCGCGTCCGCGCTCGCCTCGTGCCGGAGCGCGATGCCGTCCACCATCGCTTCGGCCAGCACGCGACCGCCCACCCCCACGATCATCGGATCGTGATTGCCCACGATCCACGTCCACGCCACGCCGTCCTGCAGCCGTGCGAGCGCCGCACGCGCATCCGCGCCCAGCCGCGCGGTGCCACCCGCATCGTGATAGCTGTCGCCGAGGCACCAGACCGCGCGCGCCCTTGTCTCGTCCACGCAGCGCGCCAGCCGCTCCAGCGTCGCGATGCTGTCATAGGGCGGCAGCATCTGACCGCGCCCCGCAAAGGCACTCGCTTTTTCCAGGTGCAGGTCCGCCACCAAGAGCGCGCGTTGCGCGGGCCACCACAGCGCGCCGCAAGGGAGGGGGTGGAAAAGCCGACCACCGAACATAAGGGGAACCATGCCGTCCCGTACTGCGCGCGAACGGCGGAGGAAAGGGGTCAGGCAGCGACGCGCGCGGACTTTCAGAGATCGTCGCGATCGCGTGCGAAGCAGCAGACCACCCGGTCCAGCGCCTGCCCCGCGCGCGGGGCTGCAACAATGCGTCAGATTTCGACGATGCGGTTCGGGATCTCGTTCGTGTCGTCGTCGCGGATCGGGAAATGCTCGGCCAGCACCGCCCCGGCCAGCGCAATCGCCCGTTCAAACCCTCCCACCAAATCGCCGCCAAGCGCCGCAGCCGTCAGCGCATCGACCGTGGTCCGCCAGTGCACGGGCGACACCTTGGCATAAATTCCCTCGTCGGCGATCACCTCGGCATAGCGGTCCAGCGGGCTTGCGAAAATCAGCACGCCGGTGCGCTCGCGCGTCTCGGTCAGTCCGTGTGCGAGGAACTGCGTCGCCGCCATGGCGTGCAGCCGACGGTGGATCACCAAGCCCGGCGTCAGCAGCCGGTCCAGCCCAATGGCCCAGATCAGCGCGCCCAGCAGCAGCATCGTGCCGAGCTGTGCGATAAGGATCGCCTCGACCGCCTTGAACACCGGCGCGGGGCCGGTTGTCCACGCATCCCCGCCGGTGGCCCAAGCCGGATAGCCCGCCAGCGCGGCCAGGAACGGCAGCGCCAGCCCCAACACGGCGGCGAAAAAGATCGCGGTTTCGGGGAAGCGCAGCCGGTGCGTTGCCACCACGCAGTAGATTTCGCCCGAGGTGCTCGCCTCCGCCTGCGTGATCGCGGCTTCCACCCGCGCCTGTTCCGCCCCGCTCAGCACGTCACCAGCTCCCGCTCGATCCGCCGCCGCCGAACGATCCGCCGCCGCCGGAAAAGCCGCCGCCGCCGCCGCCATTATCGCCGCCTCCACCCCAGCCGCCGCCGCCACCGCCACCGCCGCCCAGGAAGATGAAGGGCAGCCAGCCCAATCCGCCGCCGCCACGACGTCCGCCGAACAGTCTGGGCAGCACGAAGAACGCCAGGATGAAGAGTATCCACACCCACGATCCCGCCCCGCCACGGCCGCGATGCTGCGCGCGCGCATCGTCCTGCGCCTTTGCCGCACTCGCCTGCGCCACGTTGGCGCGCGCCTGATCGTCGGGCAGGCTCAACTGCTGGACGAGCGCATTCACCCCGTCGACGATCCCGCCCGGCAGATCGCCCGCCTTGAACTTGGGCACGATCGCCTCGTTGATGATGATGCTCGACAGCGCATCGGTCAGCACCGGCTCCAGCCCGTACCCCACCTCGATGCGCAGCTTGCGCTCGGCGGGTGCCACGATCAGGATCGCGCCATCGTTCTTGCCCTTCTGCCCGATCCCCCACGCGCGGCCGAGCTGATAGCCATAGTCGGCGATATCGGTCCCCTGCAGATCGGGCAGGGTTGCGACCACCAGTTGGTGCCCCGTCTGCGTCTCGAGCGCGGCCAGCTTGGCATCCAGATCGGCGCGCACCGGCGCGGGCAGCACATTGGCCGCATCGACCACGCGGCCAGTGAGCGGCGGGAACTTGAGTTCGGCGTGCGCGGCGGGAGCGAGGAGGGCGAACAGCGCCAATAGCGCGAGCCAGAGACCGCGCGTCCAAACCCCCTCCGCCCTTCGGGCACCTCCCCCAAAACGGGAGGAGAAGTGCCCTCCTCCCCCGCTGGGGGAGGTGCTCCGAAGGGGCGGAGGGGGGGCAGCCACGCAGGCCAAATGGTTCAGAACGTCACCTTGGGGGCCGCATCCGCGCCCGCCGCCGCCGCAAACGGCACTAGCGGCTTGGAGCCATAGATCGTCTTGGCAGCGATCATCGAGGGGAAGGTGCGGATGGTCGTGTTGTAATCCTGGACCGCCGAATTATAGTCGCGCCGCGCGATGACGATCCGGTTCTCGGTCCCTTCAATCTGCGATTGCAGCGCGAGGAAGTTCTGGTTGGTCTTCAGATCGGGATATTGCTCCTGCAGGTTCTGCAGCGGCCTGAGCGCGATCGAGAGATTGTTCTGCGCGGCCTCGTACTTCGCTACCGCCGCCGGATCGCTCAGCTGTTCGGGCGTGAGGCGCGCCTGCTGTGCCGCCGCGCGCGCCTGCGTCACCTGCACCAGTGTGCCACGCTCGTTCGCCGCCGCACCCTTCACGCTCGCCACCAGATTGGGGATCAGGTCGGCGCGGCGCTGATAATCGTTCTGCACATCCGCCCAGCGCGCCTTGGCGGCCTCCTCCTTGGTCGGGATCGTGTTTACCCCGCACCCCGACACCGAAGTCACGAGCACGAGGGCGAGAAGCGGACGGGCGAGGCGCATTCGGGTCTCCGGATCGGTTGAACGGAGCGTATTATAGGGGCGATACGGCTGCGGCGGAAGGGGACAGGGGACAGCTTACCTATTTGCGCCGCATCGTCGTCTCCAGACTGGCGCGCGCGCCCCGGCGCAAATAGGTTAGCTGTCCCCGATGTGCCTTAGGAGCCATGCAATTGACCCTCACCCCCGGCGGTGGCATCGGCGAGGGAACCCCTCGGCCCGTCCGTGTCGCCGTCCTCAGCGTCTCCGACACGCGCGATCACGAGACCGATACGTCGGGCGCGATCCTCGCCGCGCGGGTGGAATCTTCCGGCCACCGCCTCGCCGCCCGTGCGCTCGTGCGCGACGATCGCACCGCCATCCGCGCCGCCGTGCTGGGATGGGTCAACTCGGGCGTGGTCGATGCCATCGTCACCAGCGGCGGCACCGGCCTCACGGGCCGCGATGTGACGCCCGAGGCGCTCGAACCGCTCTTCGACAAGCGCATCGACGGCTTCTCGGCGATCTTCCATCTCGTCAGCTACCAGTCGGTCGGCCTCTCCACGCTCCAGTCGCGCGCCACCGCCGGGCTGATCGGCGGCGTCTTCGTCTTCTGCCTCCCCGGCTCGAACGGCGCGGTCAGGGACGGCTGGGACAAGGTGATCTCGCCCCAGCTCGATAGCCGTCACGCGCCGTGCAACATGGTCGAACTGATGCCGAGACTGACCGAGGTTTGATGGGCCGGTCCACCGTACCCGGCCTGCGCCGATGTGCATCCCTGCCTTAGCGCGAACCGAAAAGGCTCTCCCCGTCCGCGCCGCCATCGCCCTTGCCGGGCAGCGATCCAACGCACGACTGTACCAGATCGGGATAGGCCGCGCACCGCGCCACAAGCGGCGTCGCGGCCGCCAGATCGCCGATCCCCAAATAGTGCTTGATCCTCGCAAGGATTGCGGTGCGTTCGCCGAACCGGCGCGATACGATGTCCAGCGTCGCCGTCGCTCCCGCATGCTTTCCCTGCAAATCCTCCAGTGCCGCCAATGCCAGGAACGCGGTTGCCGGAGCTTCCGGCAGGGCAGTCGCACGCCGGTAGGCACCGTCGGCCTCGACCAGCCTGCCTTCGAGGGCATAGGTTTGCGCATCGACGATATGAAAATTTGCCGACCGGATGCCGGGCACCTCCGCGCGCACCGCCGGTTGCACCGCCGACCTTGCGTTCCTGCCCGCCTTTGCGCCTTTGCGTCGGGGCTTGGGCGTTGCCACGGGAGTAGTCGGTGTGGCGGGCACCGATCTGGCGGCAAATGTTCGCTTGGCCGCATCCAGAACCGCGCGCGCCCCGGCATAATCCTGGGTCAGGAGCAGCATCCTCGCCTTGCCCGCCGCTTCGTCGGGTCCGAATTCGGCACGGAACGTTGCGACCAGCGACGACGCCGAAGGGACGTTGTTGGACTGTCCCCAGATCGCGCGCGTGGTCGCGTCGGCCTTCGCGGCTGCAGCCGGATAAAAACGGTCTGCATAATCTTTGACCGCAGCGATGCGCTGCCTGGAACTATAATATTAGGTGAACCTTATCCCGATCGAAACGGCGCTTGATAACGTCCGCCACCGCTCCGGCAATCGCGCGCAGAACGCTGCGTTGCGCCTGCTGTAACACCGCGTTCGGGCCCTGGTTGAGCAACGTCTTCGGAGCCGACGCCTG